>CAYGJI010000063.1:0-6927 GCA_964350125.1 uncultured Paludibacter sp.
CAAAGACCTATTTTTCAACTATTTATATCGATTCCTTAACTTAACGACATTGATATATTTATTCTTTTTTCAACTGGAATTAATTTCCTGAAAAAGGAAGTCATCATTCCAGGGTTTCCAGAAGTGGGTGATGAACTATTTGTTGGAGATTTCAATAAGGACGGAAAATCTGACGTATTGTTTTTTAATGGAGTAATTCAGGGTAATGATACTATTCTCAATCCTGTAGTTGGTTTATTTGATGGGAAGAATGAATTTATTACAAAAGAACATTTTACGTCATACATACAAGCAAATAAGTTTAGAAGATTTAATGGAGAAAGGAATTTTAGTATATCTGATTTCGATGGAGATGGTAGAGATGAGTTTTGTATTGCTGCAAATTTTGATGCATGTGTAATTTCGTATTTTTCTGACAGTCAAAATCTTCTTGTCAGAAATATTGTTGACGGTTTTGGTAATACTACCTCTTTTGATTATTTGACTATCAGCGAAGATGCTTCATATACAGAAACAGGTACAGGGGCTTTGCCAGTTTATCCTGTTGTTAAAAGTCAAATGCCATTGACAATTGTAAAGTCATTAAACCAATATATTGGAGGAATTCTATCTTCTCAATTCTATAATTATAAAAATATTCGTTTGCATAAACAAGGTAAAGGATTTCTTTGTTTTGGAGAGATAACGGCAACAGACTTCTCTAAATCGCAAAAATCTGTTAAACAGTTCGATTATAATGCAACTTATTTTAATTCATTTATTACTGAACATAAGGTTTACACATCTTCCGATGAGTTACTATCAACTGAGATTTTCAATAATTCATTTTTATTAACTGGAACAAAAAGGATATTCCCTTATGTGTTCTCACAGACTCAGACTGACCATCTGACCACAAATACTCAAACAACAACGTATAGTAACTGGGAGTACGGAAATCCGAAAAATATTTTAAAAACTTTTAGCGGCAGTATTAGTGAGAGTACATCTATCGTATTCCAAAACACAATAAATAGTAATGTTCGAATAGTTGGATTGCCATCAGTTGTTCAAGTCAATAAAGTTAACAATGGACAAATTTTGGAAGAAAAGACAATAACTGAATACAACCCTCAATTCCAGCCTTCAAAGGTTACAACTTATATTACACCTGCATCTAAAAAAGCAGAATCTCGCAGTTTTTCATATGATATTTTTGGTAACGTATTAACTGATAGTGTCAGATTATACAGTTCAGGTAATGCGTTGGTCACAACTTATGAGTTCTCATCCGATGGGCGACTTCCCATACGAAAAACCAGTCCAATTGGTTTATCTATAGATTATCAATACGATACAAGAGGACGACTGGTTTCTGCTACAGACCATAAGAACAATTTTACGCGATTTGAGTTCGATGCTTTTGGACGCCAAGTCAAACAAAGCAATCCCGATGGTACAGAAATTAATAATGCATTCTCGTGGGAGTCAAAACCATATAATTCTACATATTCCATAACCCATTCGGTTACAGAAAAACCTACGAAAAAAACACTTTATGATGCTGCAGGGCGAGAGATCAGATCTATTCAAACTTGTTTTGATGGCTCATACCTGAAAATTGATACTAAATATGACTCGAAAGGGCGATTGTGGAAAACCTCACTTCCCTATAAAACTACCAACCCTACTCTGTGGAATGAGTATCATTACGATGCATATCATCGGGTCGATACATTGAAGTATCCCTCCGGAAGAAAAGACATATGGCAATATACAAACAATACTGTGACCACCACTGTCAATGAGATAAGTTCTACTAAAACATACAATTCAATTGGGCAACTGATTTCGGCGGTAGATCCCGGTGGAACAATCTCGTATAACCTGCGTCCCGATGGACCACCAGCTACAATCACAACCTTCGGGAATATTGTCACTTCTTTTGGATACGATGATTACGGCAGACAGACTTCTATTAATGATCCGAGTGCAGGTCTGTTGACTTATCATTATGACTATGCAGGAAATATTGACACAATTACCAATGCAAACGGAATTAAAACAATTATGCAATACGATAATTACAACAGATTATCCAATAAAGCGTTCACAGAGTTCAGCACTTCATATCTTTACAATGCGGATGGCTTGCTTACTAACGAAACATCCACCAACGGAACATCTAAAGAATATACATACGACAATTATGGAAGAATACTAACGGCAAAAGAAACCGTACCGGATAGCAAATGGCTGCAAAAGAATTACTCATACAATCAAGGAAATATCCAGCACATTGTGTATTCAGCAAATACTGGTAGTATTGCCTCCGAGAATTATTATTATAACAACGGTCATCTAAGCGAGATAAAGATCAATGCGCAAAATTCTATCTGGCGTCTTGAAGGGGAGAATAATTTGGGATTACCGACGGTAGCAACAACAGGAAGTATTAGCCGAAGTTACGGTTATAGTACGTATGGCTTACCAACATATCGGACAGCCGAAAAGCAAGGAAATTATTTTCTCGACCAATCATATTTATTTGAACCTCAAAAAGGAACTCTGGAGTCTCGTGAAGATTATGTTCACGGAGGATTTGAAAATTTTCAGTACGATGACCTCAATCGTATTGTGAACTTACAGGGAAACAATTACTCTTATGCTGTTGGCTATAATAACAAAGGAAATATCACCAATTTGTCCAATGTTGGAACATTTCAGTACAATAAAACGAATAAACCCTATGCGATTTCTGATGTTATCCCAAATGGGAATACTGTTCCTTTGTGGGATCAGAATGTGAGCTATACTTCTTTTATGCGCCCTGACACCATCAGTGAAAACGGCTATCAAGCGGTCTTCGCATATAATAGTCAAGCTGACCGTGTTCGAATGGAGGTTATAGACCTTGGAAGTCAAAACACACAACTTTCACGTTATTATATTGGAGATAATTACGAAACAGATATAACCCCGGGAGGTTCGACACAACGTCTTTACCTTGGTGGCGACGCCTACACAGCACCGGCAGTTTACATAAAGGATGGTAGTAGTTCGTGGAATATTTATTATATTTGTCGCGATTATTTAGGTAGCATTACCCATATTACCAATAGTTCCGGCACAGTGGCGCAGGAATTAAGTTACGATGTTTGGGGGAGATTGAGAAATCCGGTTACACAGGATATCTACGAGTTGAATATTACACCGAATTTGTTGCTTGGTCGTGGATTTACCGGGCATGAGTATTTACCTTGGTTCGGGCTGATTAACATGAATGCCCGGTTATACGATCCGGTTGTTGGGCGGTTTTTGAGTCCTGACCCATATGTGGCAGCTCCCGATTTCACACAGGATTACAATCGATACACGTATGCGAGGAATAACCCGTTGATGTATGTCGATCCCAGCGGGGAATTTATTCAATGGATTCTTGCCGGGGCAATTATATTAGGAAAGGCTTATTATGACGGCTATAAAGCCAATAACAATCAGCTGAATCCTGCAAAATGGAATTGGAACAATGCATCCTATTCAATTGGTGTCGGAGGATCATCTGATGGCATATCCTCCTATTACATTAATGTTGGAATCGGCTGGGACACAGGCTTCACACCTGTCATCGGATTTTCACAATACGGATTTGGATTTGGTTTCCATAATTTTGCAGGTAATTTCTTTGTAGGGTATCCCGGACACAATTACGACAAAGCGGCCGAATATGCTTATGAGGCAATATCAAAAACGGATTGGGGGATAGATTATTTACAGCGTAGGCGCGATTATATGCGCAGCGGTAGCCTGACGAACATACACCCCGAGATTGACATTATGTTGCTGGGGCGGTTAAGCGCAACGAGCAGGGTAATTGGACAGGTTGAGAATGCTGCGAAAACAGGGACATCATTTTTTGAAGGGGCAAAATATTCTGATAAGGTTCTTCGCCAAATGAGTAAAGCGGATGATATTTTCCACGCATTTCCTAGAAGCGTAGATGGTTATGCCACTAAATTTGGGCAGTGGTCTACAAAACTTGGTGCAGATGGAAAACCTTATCAATGGTTGAAAATGCCGGGTAGTTACGGGGGTTATACAGGTGTATTTGAATATACCAAAAATGCCAACGGACTTATAAATCACAGATTTTTTAATGTTCCTATAGTACCATAGAATGAAAAGCATATCCACTTATATAGATTTTTTGATAGAAAAAGGGAAACCATTGTCGGATATTAATCCTGGTAGTGATGAAATAGCGTTGACGGTCAGTGATGCTCTGCAAGCCTTGGAATTACTAAGAGAGAGTCAAACAGTTATTTTAGGTGGTGATATTCTTTCAGATGAAAATAGCAAACTTATCTATGCATACCAACTTTGGGGGGAAGAGTATCAGTGTTTAAGTTGGTGTTGTGATAAGAATAATAAAGAGAGCCAAGCAGACTATTTGCAAAGAAGTTATCAATTAGCAAAAGAAGGAATTGCCAATGCTAATAGAATAGCAGAAAAACTTAAAAGAAAATGCTATATAGTCTTTGTAATATAGAAGAAATCATGAGTTCGAAACTCTCCGGGACTTTTTTATTTAGATGTGCCAAACGATTGGTTGACTTTGGTATCCCTTATTAAAGCATCAACATTCGTGGAATATTTATTATATTTACCGGACACTAAAGATTTTATATAAGAATGGAATAGTATTGTCAGGAGGTTTTCCTTTGTTGACCGAGTTGTCTGTGAGAGAAAATTGATTCAAAAATGGCGATTACAATCGAAGTGCAAATAAGTCTCGGGTTCTATGGGAGCTATTTGAAATAGACAGTTCAACAATCCAGATAGAAATGTTTTATTATGGTCCTTCACCGGCATTTATCGATTCAGGAAGATTTATCAACGACTCAACTTATTTGATTCTTAAGCAGAAATCGTCCAATTTTGGAGATGAAGAAATTCGACAGGACACATTCCGATTGAAACCATTTAGACCCAAGCCAGATAGTATAAATATGTTTATAAAATAAACCGGGGTGACCAAAAGTGTAGAATCAATCTAAATGCTTTTACAATCAACACGAAACAAAAAAAATCATGAAAAAGCAAGAATTGATTTTGTGAAAAAATGGTTACATTTGCGACCGGAAATCTTAAAAACACAATATCATGATCAAAGAGAATTTTATTCGTCTTTTCGAGGATGCGTTTCGTAAATACTGGGACCTTCCGGCTTACAGCAATTATGGTGAAGACATGACCCTCACTTATTCGGATGTGGCAAAAAGGGTGGTGAAACTTCATATTCTTTTCGAACAATGTGGTATAAAGAAGGACGATAGAATTGCCCTCATTGGCCGGAATAACGCTAATTGGGCCATAACCTACATTGCGTCGGTTACTTATGGCGCAATCATCGTTCCTATCCTACAGGATTTTAATCCGAATGATGTGCATCATATCGCCAATCATTCTGAGTCGAGACTGCTGTTTAGCAGCGATAATATCTGGGAAAACCTGGAAGAAGAAAAACTGACTACAGTGGAGGCTGTATTTTCTTTGACTGAATTTAATTGTCTGGCAGTCATTAAGAGAACGATGGCTGCAGAGCTTGCTGATGGTACCGCACCTGGGTTGACGGGTATCGACCGGAATCAGGTGAAACCGGAGGTAATCAATACGCTTTTCAGAGCGAAGTATTCGCATGGCTTTCATAAAGATAATGTCAGATTTATAGATAAACCCAATACCGAAATTGTTTCATACAATTATACCTCCGGCACAACCGGATTTAGTAAAGGGGTGATGACCAGCGGAAATGCGCTCGCCGGAAACATCACCTTTGCCATCGGAACCGGAATTATCAAAGAAGGCTATAAAATAATTTCGTTTTTACCACTGGCCCATTCCTACGGTTGCGCTTTTGAGTTTCTGACTTCGACCTGCATCGGTTGCCACATATATTTCATTGGTAAAATACCTTCTCCTAAAATATTGCTGACAGCCTTTTCAGAAATAAAACCGAATGTGATTTTCTTAGTTCCGCTCATCGTTGAAAAAATTTACAAAAAACAAATTCAGCCCCTCATCGCAAAGCCAACCATACGCTGGGTTTTACGCATTCCATTCCTCGATCAAACCATCCTGTCGACCATCCGGAAAAAACTGATTACTGCCTTTGGAGGTGAATTTGTGCAGTTGGTTTGCGGTGGCGCACCCCTCAATGCCGAAGTGGAGGATTTTCTGCAGAAAATAAAATTCCCTTACACCGTTGGTTATGGTATGACCGAATGTGCCCCCCTCATTAGTTTCTCGCCCGCCGACCAGTTTGTACCCAAATCGGCAGGTAAGGTAATTCCTGTTATGGAAGTGAAAATTGAAGACAGAGACCCGAATACAGGTATTGGCGAAATTTGTGTGAAAGGAGAAAATGTTATGTCGGGTTACTTCAAGAATCAGGAAGCAACCGACAATATGATTGATAAAGACGGATGGTTACATACGGGCGATCTGGGAACTATGGATGCCGATGGTAATATCTTTATCCGCGGCCGCAGCAAATCCATGATTTTGGGTCCGAGCGGACAAAACATTTATCCAGAAGAAATTGAAGCCAAGCTCAACAATATGCCTTTTGTGATGGAAAGTCTGGTAGTTGAGAAGGGAGGAAAACTGTATGCGCTGGTTTATCCTGATTATGAAGCAGTCGACATGGAGAAACTCGACCAGAATCAGCTCGAAACTGTGATGGAAGAGAACAGAATAGCCCTCAACAGCATAGTCGCATCCTACGAATCGGTGGCCAAAATTCAGCTTTATCCCAACGAATTTGAGAAAACTCCCAAAAAGAGCATCAAAAGATACCTTTATTCGACGAGCTTCAGTAATGGTCAGAGCGCTGATATTCAGCGTGTTATATCTTTACACGAAAAATAATTGAAAAAAATAAAAAAA
>CAYGJI010000063.1:6937-18705 GCA_964350125.1 uncultured Paludibacter sp.
CAAAATTAGCAGTAATTTTGCATCGATTTTGGATTGCAAACTTATATGTTTAATTTTAAAAGGTTTAAAAAATGAAAAAAGTAATTTTGTTCTTTGCTGTTGCAGCTATTTTCGCTGCTTGTGCTCCTAAAGCTCCTGAAACTACCGAAGAAGTTGTTGACTCAGTTGCTGTAGTTGAAGAAGTTGTGGTTCCTGATACAGCTGTAGTAGTTGACTCAGTTGCAGTTGTAGCTGAATAAGGAAAACAGCATTTGAAGTGATTAAGTCCGTTAGAAATAACGGACTTTTCTTTTTCCATACTGAGATATTTTTGTATTTTTGTGGGCTAAATAAAAATACTGATGTTAAGAATAGCTGTACAGGCCAAAGGCCGATTATTTGAGGAAACCATGTCGTTGCTTTCTGAAACTGGGATTAAACTCGAATCAGGGAAGCGTTTGTTGTTATTGCCTGCACGTAATTTCCCACTGGAAGTGCTTTTCCTACGTGACGATGATATTCCCCGAACTGTTGCCAACGGTGTGGCCGATATAGGAATAGTAGGAGAAAACGAGTATGCAGAAAAAGACAAACAAGTACTCATTACGCGCCGATTGGGATTCAGCAAATGTCGTTTGTCATTAGCCATTCCGAAAGAGATTGATTATCCGGGCCTACACTGGTTCGATGGTAAAATCATAGCAACTTCATATCCGCACATTCTGGAGACATATCTCAGAAAAAATCATGTTAAGTCTGAGATACATGTAATTACTGGTTCGGTAGAAATTGCACCCGGAATAGGTTTGGCACATGCCATTTTTGACATAGTCAGTTCCGGTAGTACGCTGATAACCAATCATCTGAAAGAAGTTGAAGTTGTGATGAAGTCTGAAGCAGTTCTGATTCAGCATCCCACTTTGTCAGAAGCAAAGCAAGTTATACTGAACGAGTTACTCTTCAGAATTGAAGCGGTACAACATGCTGAAGATAAGAAGTATGTGTTGATGAATGTACCAACATCCAACATCAGTCAAATAGTGGAAATCATTCCGGGGATGAAAAGTCCAACAATTCTTCCATTAGCCAAAGAAGGCTGGAGTTCACTTCATGCAGTTATAGGCGAAAAGGAATTTTGGGATATTATCGGCAAGCTGAAACTACTAGGTGCTGAAGGTATACTGGTTGTGCCCATTGAGAAAATGATTTTATAATTGAATTCATATGAATCTCTGTGTGGATCAGGGGAATACGCTCCTTAAAGCGGCTCTTTTTGATGGAGAAATGCTTATCAGTCATTTTACAATGGACAGTGATTCAGAAAGTGGATTGTCGCAGATTCTCGATCGTTTTAAGGTAGATAAGGCCATTTTGTCGTCGGTTTCGGCAGTTCCTGTCGATGCAATTCTATCAGCAAGGGTAAAAAAGTTCGTGCTTTTCAACCACCAAACACCCGTTCCTGTTGTCAACCTGTACGAAACTCCCGAAACGCTGGGTAAAGACAGGCTGGCAGCCGTTGTGGGAGCAAGTTGGTTGAAACAAGAAACCGACTTATTGGTAATAGATGCAGGTACGGCCATAACTTTCGATTTTATAGATTCTCATGGAGTTTATCACGGTGGAAATATTGCACCAGGTCTCGAAATGAGGGCTGAATCGCTGCATCACTATACAGGCAGATTACCCAGGGTTGAGCTGGCTGAGGATGTCGTATTTTTAGGCAAAAATACTTCTGAAGCTATCATTGCAGGTATAATCTATGGTGCTGCCTTTGAAATAGATGGCTATATCGACAGGCTTTTACTAAAATATCCTAAACTTTGTACTTTTTTAACCGGTGGCAGTAGTTTTTACTTTGATGGCAAGCTAAAAAATCCCATCTTTGCAGACAAAAATTTAGTATTAACTGGTCTTAACCGAATATTACAATACAATGTGTCCTAAAAAACTGACCCTCTTATTGATCTTTCTCTTACTATTGAACCAATTGTCTGAGGGTCAGAATAACACCAACTCTCCCTATACGCGTTTTGGTTTGGGCGAAATAGTTGATGCATATTCAGCTGAGCAGAAGTCGCTCGGTGGTTTAGGATTTGGTTCACGAAACACCTCCTCGGTTAATACGCTGAATCCTGCGTCCTATAGCTCGGTTGATTCATTAACCTTCATGTTCGACTTTGGCTTTGGTGGCCTCATGTCTCGATTTACACTGCCAGCAGGTACGAACTCGAAGTTTAATGCAAATCTCGAATATATCACCATGCAATTTCCACTTTCGAAATGGCTGGGATTTAGTGCAGGCTTATTGCCTTACTCGTTTACAGGGTATAATTTTTACAGAAACGATTCGGTTTTGATACCAACTACTACGGGTACCCATTACTCAAAATACACTGAAACATACAATGGTGAAGGTGGTGTAAGTCAGGCGTATGCCGGTTTTGGGGCCAAATTTCTGAATCATATTTCAGTTGGTTTTAATGCATATTATATGTTTGGAGATGTAGTGAATAACCGCAATGTGCAGTTTTCAGAATCATCATTCAGCAATGCCAATTCCACCCAGGAAAATTCAATCAATATCAGCAGTTTTCGTTTCAGATATGGAATACAGCTTTATAATACCTTTGCAAAGAAGCACGATGTAACACTTGGTTTAATTTACGAGTCAAAAGCACCATTAAACGGAAGTTTTGTTCAGCGTCATTTTGCTATTCCTGCAGATACCATCGTGTATGATAAAGGTTTTGAAATGCCACAAACACTTGGTGCCGGCTTATTTTACACCTTCGACAAAAGACTTTCAATCGGGCTTGATTATAGTTATCAGCAATGGGCAAATGTGAAGTATTTCGGAGTATCCGACAGCCTTAGAAACCGCGCCCGAATTGCTTTGGGTGCAGAGTGGATACCCGATCCAAGGGGAAGGCAATATTTTGACAGAGTTCGCTATCGTGCCGGTATCAATCTGACTGATGCCTATTATCGGGTCAACGGAATTCAGCCTCCAAAGAACTTTGGTATAAGTTTTGGGATAGGCCTGCCGCTCCGGGCCAGCAACACCATGGTCAATGCGTCAGTCGAATATGGCAGATCCGGAGATACCAGCCTGCTACGTGAAGATTATTTCAAGTTTACATTGAATGCAGTGTTCAACGAAAACTGGTTCTTCAAAAGAAAATTATAATATAGAATATTAATTTTTTAAGTATGAAAAAAATAGTAGTATTAATGCTTAGTGTGTTGGTTCTTTCAAGTTGTTTCGCGCAAAGAGCAAGCAGAAGGGCAGCAAAAGAAGCGGCACCACCAACCCAGACTCCCCCGGTTCAGGAAACAGCTCCCGATCGGGAAATTATAACCGAAGAGTGTTTGACAAACATGAGTCTGTTCAACGAATCAGCAAAAAACAGACAGTTTGCTGATGCCCTTGAACCATGGAATCAGGTATTTAATAATTGTCCGGGTGCAAATCGGGTCATTTATAGTCAGGGTCGCCCAATCTTACATTGGGAGTTAAGTCAGCAAAAAGACGATGCCTCGTACAAAAAGGTATTCGAAAAACTGATGAGGATGTATGACCAAAGAATCAAGTATTTTGGGAATGATGAGCGTTATCCCACCGCCTGGATTTTGGGGCTTAAGGCTCTGGATTATGTCAGTTTCGCCAAATACGACGAATCCAAAAAAACAGCGTACGAATGGCTCGAACAATCGATCGATGGTTTAGGTGTCAATGCTGAATTGGAGGTATTGCGTAATTTTATGTTAATTTCCGACAAATTATATGCAGCTGACAAGTCGCATACAGAAAAGTACATTCAGGATTACCTCAAAGTTAATGGAATTCTTGAAACTATAGCTGCTGATTCACTGAATAAGGGGGCTGAATTAGCTGCTCAATACAAAAACGGTTTTGATGTGTTATTTGCTCAAAGTGGTGCCGCAGACTGTAAAACTCTTGATGGCCTATATGCCGGTCCGGTTAAACAGAACCTCACTGACTTGAGTTATCTCAATCGCGTACTTTCATTCTATCGTCGTGTAAGATGTGTTGAATCTGAAGTTTATTTTACTGCTGCAGTAGCTTCCCACAACATTGAACCTTCTGCCGAGTCGGCTAACGCTCTTGGAGCCATGTCTTTTGGCAAAAATGATTTTCAGCAGGCTATCAGTTTTTACGAAGAAGCTACCCGTTTGAGCAAAATTCCTGCTGACCAATCGGATTTTCAGTTGAGGATTGCTCAGATTTACTACTCAAAACTTGAAAATTATCCGCGTACCAAAACCCATGCTCAAAGGGCTATTGAGTTTAAGCCAGACAATGGAACAGCGTTTTTGTTGATAGGCATGGCTTATGCCGGTGCCCGTGGCATTTTTAATGATGACATCCTCAACAAAACAGTATTCTGGGCTGCTGTGGATAAATTCAACAAAGCCAAACAGGTTGATCCGTCGCTAACCGAGGATGCCAATAAACTGATTGCCACATTTTCACGCCACTTCCCAACGAAAGAAGAAATCTTTATGCATCCTGATTTGGGTACCGGAAAGAGTTTCTTTGTAGGTGGATGGATCAATGAAACAACGATTTGCAGATAAAAAACAATTGGAAAACAGTTTAATCAGGAGAAAAAAATTTAACATGACAACTGCCTTGATGGTGGTTGTTGTGCTTTTTAATCTTTTTTCGTGCAGTAAAGCTGATAATGAGCAAATTGAAGCAGTTATCGACAGAGCGGCCACCCCACGGTTAAGAGCACTGGATGTTAATACGGTTATCTCTGATTCGGGGATTACACGCTACAGAATCATCACACCACAATGGGATGTATATGATCAGGCCAGCCAGCCTTATTGGGAATTCCCTGTTGGTGTTCATTTCATGCGTTTCGACGAACAACTGAAGATTGATGCGAATATCCATAGTGATTATGCCCGCTTTCTGGAACAGGATCAAATATGGCATTTGAAGGGAAACGTGAGGGCAACCAATATTCAGGGAGAACTCTTCGAGACTGAAGAGTTGTTTTGGAACCAGCGGACTGAACGCATATACTCCGATAGTCTGATTAAAATTACCCAGGCCAATTACATCATCATTGGTACTGGTTTTGAATCGAATCAGGAGATGACACTATACGAAGTGCGCAACACACAGGCAGTATTACCTGTAGAAGATGAATAGTACCGGCATGATAAGAGTGTATTTCAGCATTATATTGCTTTTCAGCCTGTTTGCTATCAGCAACCGGGCCGAAGAACCCACCGTATTGAAGCACTTTAAGAACCTGAGAGTCGTCGATTTGTCGGGAACTATTGATTCGATTGCTCCAGATACTATGCATCTCAATTTTCAAAATCAGAATCACATCGATCAGTTCAGTATTGCAAATGCTTACAGGGGAAATCTGGGTTCGCCCATTCAGCCAAAAGTGTTTTTCGACAGACCTCAATCAAATGAGTTTATCTTTGCAGATGTGTACTATCCCTATCTTAGCACTATCAATTCAGCCCGTTTCTACAATACCAAAACGCCATTTTCATCACTCTATTATATCAGTGGAGGAACCAGATTTTACGAAGATGAACAAATTCGATTTTTGTTTACGGTAAATCCCAATAAAAAACTGAATGTCGGAACATCACTTGATTATTTATTTGCACGTGGTGAATACAGTAATCTTGCGACCAAAAGATTTGCAGGCTCGTTGTTTGGAACTTACGATTCGCAACGATACAAGGCTCTGCTGCACCTGAGTACCAATAACCACAGCAACTTCGAAAATGGCGGTATTCAAAATGAGTCATATATCAACGGTTCAATCATTTATCCCCCGCATAATATCCCTGTCAATATCAGGGGGTTTTCTAATCTGAAACAAAACCAGCTTTTTCTGAATCATCAGTATAATATCGGTATTGACCGGCAAGTGAAATTACCCAACGATTCGATTGTAAGTGAATACGTGCCCGTTACTGTTTTTAATCATACCCTGCAAATCGACGATTTCAGAAAGAGATACTACGAACCAACGGTTGAAAAAATATTTTACGAGAATACATATGGCAGTAACACATTCACCAACGACAGTTCAGCCATGTTGCAAATAACCAATCGGGTAGGAATCAGTATGGCCGAAGAGTTCAATAAATGGCTTAATTTCGGACTTACTGCATATGCTGAAAATGAGACCTACAGATATTTTTTTGAGGAAAGAGGTGCTTTTACGCATCAATGGAAGTCGAACAGCAGTTTGGGAGCAGTACTGTCAAAACAGCGCGGGAATCTTTTCAGATATAATTTTGCAGGCAGACTGACTATGGTAGGGCCTAAGGCAGGTGATTTCAGACTTACAGGAGATTTGATGGGGGTTTTCAGACTTGGAAAGCAGCGCATTGAGCTGATTGCCAATGGATTTGTGAGAAGCGATGAACCATCGCATTTCCACAATTTTTACGAATCAAACCATTTTCGATGGAACAACGATTTCAGCAAAGTGTATAAAACGCATGTTGGAGGCACTTTTTCTATACCCACATTGAGATTCAAAGCCGATGTATCGGTTGAAAATATTACCAATCTGATATTTTTCAATATCAAAGCATTGCCCGAACAATTCGGAGGAAACATTCAGGTGTTGGCAGCGCGGGTTCATCAGGATTTTAAACTCGGAAGCTTTGTGTTGGAAAATCAGGTGGTATATCAGATTACTTCTGATCAGTCGCGTTTGCCACTACCCATGCTGGCTTCTTATCATAATTTGTACTATTCCAATGTTTGGTTCAAGGTATTAAGCATGCAAATGGGTGTGGATATGCGTTACCATACGCTGTATCATGCACCTGCATATATGCCTGCAACCGGACAGTTTCATGTTCAGCAAACCAGGCTCATAGGTAACTATCCTGTGGTGAATGTATATGTGAATGCACATCTGAAACGTACCAGATTTTTTGCGCAGTATTATCATGTCAATCAGCTTTTTATGCGTGGCGATTATTTTTCAATGCCATTGTATCCTTTGAATCCGGCCACTTTCAGGATGGGAATCAGCTGGAACTTTTACGATTAAACCATGAAATCAGTTGTTTTGAAATGGATTGTAGCCTTCGTAGTTGTGTTAGTGATCGGGGCTGTAGTTTTCCTTCAGAAAGAAGGGAAAATTCGCGATTTGAATGATATAACCCAAGAAGGACGGCTTGTGGCACTCATCGAGTCCGGCGAATACGGTTTTACCCGCGACAGTTCAAAAGTTCGTGGCTTTCAGTATGAGATTATCCGCCGTTATGCCGATTATCTTGGGGTCGAATTATTGCTCATTCATACCGACCATTTCGGTAATGCCTATTCAGATCTGAACAAAGGCAATTTTGATGTGTTAGTATCATTAAGACCAGTAAGCACTGACTCTACTGGATTTGTCTGTTCGCTGATTCCAATTCTGTCGACAAGGCTGATGTTGGTTCAAAAGAGAGATTCTACAGGAAAACTGCCTGTACAGTACCAGTATCAGCTCGATAATAAGACAATTCATGTGCAGCAGACTACACCTTTTATTCATCGGCTGAAATTGCTGGCGGGCGAAATGGCAGCCGATATCGACATTATTGAAACTGATTCTGAAAGTTTGGATGACTTGGTAAGCAAAGTGTATCAAGGTGATATCAGTTTTACGATTTGCCCCGAATATCTTGCTATAAAATTAAGTTCAAAATATCCTGAGACAGACATCAGTCTCCCGCTGAGTTTCAAAGAAGATCTGTCGTGGATGGTACATACCGAATCGGTTGATTTAAAAAACAGTCTGAATAATTTTCTGGCTGAATTTGTTGGTTCGCCTGAATATTTGAATTTATATCAACAATATTTTTTGGTTAAATAAACTTTCATCATATGCCTGTAAATATTCCTGTAACGTTGCCTGCCGTTGAGGCACTCAGAAAAGAAAATATTTTCGTAATGGATTCCGACCGGGCTTCTGCTCAGGAAATCAGACCACTAAAGATCGTGATTCTTAATCTGATGCCAATCAAAATCACCACCGAAACTGATCTTATCCGATTATTGTCGAATACGCCTTTGCAGATAGAACTCGATTTGCTGCAACTCGAAAGTCATACCTCGCGAAATACTCCCATCGAGCATATGTTGAATTTTTATAAGAAGTTTGATGTGATAAGAAAAAGCAATTATGATGGAATGATTATTACCGGTGCACCAGTTGAACATCTGGAATTCGAACAAGTTGATTACTGGCCCGAAATGGTAAAGATCATGGATTGGGCTAAACAACATGTTACATCCACCATTTTTATTTGCTGGGCAGCTCAGGCCGGACTGTACCATTATTACGGTGTGCCAAAATATCCGTTGGATGAAAAAATGTTCGGTGTGTTCGAACATCACTGCCATGAGCCACAGAATCCCATTTTCAGAGGTTTTGACGATGTGTTCTTTGTTCCACACAGCAGGCATACTGAAGTGAAGGCCGAAGACATAAAACGCAATTCCGATCTCACCATCCTGTCAGAATCGCCCGAATCGGGTGTGTATATGGTAACTGCCCGCAACGGCCGTGAGTTTTTTATTACCGGTCATTCGGAATACTCACGCATGAATCTGCATAACGAATATGTGCGTGATCTTACAAAAGGATTACCCATTCAGATACCGAGCAATTATTATCCTCAGGATAATCCCGCAATGGAGCCCGAAGTCAGGTGGCGCAGTCATGCTAATCTGCTGTTTACAAACTGGTTGAACTACTTCGTATATCAGGAAACTCCTTATAATCTGGATGAAATTGTATAAGGGAATATTTTTTTCTTCAGGATGTTATTTAAATCCATAGGCAATCAATGAGAAAATTGGAATTATTGGCACCGGCTCGCGACCTTGTTTGCGGGAAAGCTGCAATCGATCATGGTGCGGATGCAGTGTATATCGGTGCTTCGCGATTTGGAGCCCGTGCTGCTGCAGGAAATTCGATAAGCGATATTGAAACCCTTGTAACATATGCTCATCGCTTCCGTTCGAAAGTTTTTGTTGCCCTGAATACCATTCTGACCGACAATCAGCTCGTGGATGCCGAGAATCTTATTCGCCGGATTTATGAGGCTGGAGCCGATGCGCTCATTGTTCAGGACATGGGCATCTTAGAAATGAATTTACCGCCCATTGCCCTTCATGCAAGTACGCAAACTGACAATCGCAGTCTGCAAAAAGTACAATTTTTACAAAATGCGGGCTTTTCAAGGGTGGTGCTTGCCCGGGAGCTTGAGTTGGAACAAATACGCCATATCGCTGCTAATACTCAGGTGGAACTTGAAGCTTTTGTACACGGAGCGCTTTGTGTGAGTTACAGCGGACAATGCTATATCAGTCAGGCTTCTGTTAACCGCAGCGCCAATCGTGGCGAGTGTGCCCAGTTTTGCCGCTTGCCTTACGATCTAACCGACTCTGAGGGTAAAACCCTGATTAACAACAAGCACCTTTTATCGCTGAAAGATCTCGACTTGTCTGATTCTTTGCACGAATTAGCCGAAGCAGGAATTACATCTTTTAAAATAGAAGGCAGACTGAAGGGTGAAGACTATGTGAAAAATATCACTGCCTTTTATCGTAAAAAGCTTGATAATCTGATGGATACTGTACAGCCAGGTAAATATCGGCGCGCATCTTCAGGAACTACAAAATTTCTTTTTGAACCCGATCCGGCAAAAACTTTCAGAAGAAGTTACACCGATTACTTTTTACATGGTCGCCATAACGATGTTGTTCAGACTGCTACGCCAAAATCTATCGGGGAGCCAGTGGGGTCAGTGTTGTTTACCGGAAATCAGTCATTGAAAATAAATGCAGGAAAACCGATTCACAACGGTGACGGATTAAGCTTTTTCAACCAAAAAGGTGAATTGGAGGGATTCAGGGTAAACAGGGTGGAAGGTAATACTGTGTTTCCGGCGGCAATGCCTGGGTTACAGGCAGGTACATTGTTGTTTCGCAATCAGGATCATCAGTTTGAGCAATTGTTGCAGGGCTCAACTTCAGTGCGGAAAATAGATGTGAGCATGCATTTTGAAGATACAACACAGGGTTTCAATCTGACCATCAGAGATGAAGATGATTTGGAGGTGAAAGTAGCGTTTGAAAATGAAAAGCAGCTTGCCCGTCAGCCGGAAAAAGTTGAACAAACCATCAGAACGCAACTTTCCAAAACAGGTAATACCATCTTTGAAGTATCGGACATCAGCATTAAGATGAACCAACCCTGGTTTTTTGCTGCATCAGCCCTCAATGAAATGAGACGCAATGCACTCGAATTGCTTGAAAATAAGCGTATTCAGGATTATCGGCGGGTAAAACCTGCAACAAAAAATCCGGCAGTCTTTCCTGAAGAGCATCTTACATATCTTGGTAATGTGACCAACAAATTGTCTGCAGCATTTTACAGTAAGCATGGTGTGAAAACCATCGACCCCGGTTTTGAAGTCAAAGCTGCAGAGGGAGTTCCGTTGATGTTTACAAAACACTGCATCAAATACGAAATGGGGTTTTGTCCGCGCACAGGAAGCCACGAGAAATTAGCTGAACCTCTGTTTATCAGGCACAAACAACATCAGTTTAAGTTAAGTTTCGATTGCGTGAAATGCGAAATGCAGGTATCTTCAGTTTAAGTATATCCTATCTTTGTGTTTCTCTATGCCTCCTTTGTGTTACTTCGTGAAACAATAATCACATCGAATTTAGCACCAAAAACCCCAAATCAGATTGCAGCAAAAGGAAGGAATTCCTGTTCTTTCAATGCATTTAAAAACTTCTCCGAAAAGAACTCGTTATTCTTCTGAGTATATCTTATATCGGTAAAAACCTGAGCAAGAGTTTCTTTGTTGTTTTCGGCAACAAACCTGCGATAGTTATCCCTACTTTCCTTCTCCTTGTAAAGTGCATCTATGCCTTTTGCATCAAAATCGTGATACTTTTCGTAATGAACAACTGATTCCAGGGGAAGTCTGTCGGTCACAGGCGGATTGTCGGCAGGATAGCCCACAGTAATAGCCGTAACAGGCACTACCATTTTTGGCAATTGCAATACTTTGATAATTTCCTGAGCGTTGTAGGTGGTAGTGCCCAGATAGCAGATACCCAATCCCTGACTTTCGGCAGCCACGCAAAAAGTCTGAGCAAAAATGATGGCATCGATGGCAGCAGCCATAAACGACTGAAAATTATCGAATCCCGGATTGGCATTTCGTTGCATACACCACTGGCTAAACCGGTTGAAATCGGCGCAAAAGGTCAGTATTGCCGGTGCCTGCGTTACCATGGGCTGATTGAAATGTGCGGGCGCCAATTGTTGTTTCAGCGAGGCGTCGGTAGTTACTACCACGCTGTAAGCCTGCATGTTACCTGTATTCGACGACTGAGCAGCCGCGTTCAGCATTTCTGTAAGCAGGTCGGGTGCAATGCCCTCGTTGCTGTATTTGCGAATAGTTCGGCGCGAAAAGAGAAAATCGAGCATAGGGTTATGTTTTTATTGGGATTGGCAAAGGTAATGAATAGTTTTATTGAAAACAAAATTGAAAATTTGATGAATTCTTTTTAACACGAAAAAATGATCAATGCTTGTTGAGCCACGTAGCTATATCGCCCCTACCCGACTCAGGGACACCATGTAATGGCTTTTTCTACCAAGACATCGGGGCTACGCCCCTCCAATATTTCGCATGATTGGTTCGTTCTACCAAAAAGGGCTACGCCCCTCCAAAAAAAACGCAAATAGGATTTG
>CAYGJI010000064.1:0-18311 GCA_964350125.1 uncultured Paludibacter sp.
TGATGGCGAACTGGTGGCTCGAATTGATTAATCATTTATAGTTGTATTTCAATAAAATAGTGATTACTTTTGAAGTGGCTTATAACTAAAACCCCAAAGACATGAAGAAAAAAAGTATAGTGCTATTTTCGGTTTTGTTACTGATAGCACAGCATATAACAGCACAATCAGTTGGCGATTTCAGGTCAGTATCCACAGGAAACTACATTTCGCTTTCCACATGGCAAAGGTTCAACGGCACATCCTGGGTTACGCCAAGCTCATTACAGGGATGGCCAGGCCAATTTGCAGGAACCGGTATCGTAACTATTCAGACCGGGCATAGGGTAACTATCAGTAACGTCGGAATTAGCACACAAGCCATGGGTGTGTTCAATATTCAAAACACCGGACAGCTTTATTTAACAGGGACCACAAATGGTCAGGATTTTGGAATTAACACTCCGGAATTAAGAGTGCATTCGGGTGGATCAATATTCTTTTTCAATAAATCGACGCTGATTTTACCTCTAAATGCAATACTTTCTGTAACAACAGGTGGTCTCACTGGTGATGGTTGCAATGCGAACAAATCAATTGTTATTGGGAATACAAATTTTGCACAATGCCAGGGTGGGCCGGGATCGGTTTATACTTTCGATCAATTGATGAATGCCGGTGGAACCATCAATGCCATTCCGAGCTCAAACTCACCTTTATGCCCCGGAAGTACCATCAACCTGACAGGATCTTTTAGTGGTGCTATTGGCACTGCACCGACCTACAGATGGTCGGTTACTGCTCCTGGTGGTGGAACTACGGTCCACAACACACAAAATGTGTCAATCACGAATGCTGTAAGCGGTATATATTCAGCGATATTAACTGTAAGCACCATTCTGGGTGGTCAGACCTATACCAACTCTGAAACGATAAGTGTTGTTGTAAATCCAACACCTACCTTGACCGGAGCTACACAGCCTACAACCACCTGTAGTGGTTCACCTGCAACCATCCAGTTAAGTGGGCTGGTGCCCAACACCACTTTTCAACTCACATACAACATTGCCGGTGGGAGTCCTGTAACTGTAAGTGGCATTCTTGCTAATAGTTCGGGCATAGCTACATTCCAAACAGTTAACCTTCATGAATCCAACAACGGAAATACACTGCAAATTACTCAAATTGTAATCACCAATCCAACAACAAATTGCATAGCCACATTTAGCAGGCTTGTAACTCTTTCGGTATGGACTACGGGAGGCGGAACCTGGACAGGAAGGATAAATAGCAACTGGCATGAATCCGGGAACTGGTGCAGCGGAGTGCCTACAGCCTCAACCAATGTATTTATACCGGCAACTTCTGCATCTGTTCCGAATCAACCCGTTATATCAGCAAGCGACGCGATTTGTTTAGGTTTGGAAATTCAATCCGGTGCCACACTTACCATTTCAGGAAACCGTACGCTCGATGTAAAAGCAAACTGGAATAATCAGGGAACCTTTGTAGCGGGAACAGGAACAGTAAGTCTGACAGGATCTTCAGTTCAGACCCTCACAGGTAATAACACCTTTCATAATCTTACAGTTAATAATGCAGCTGGAGTTGTTGCCGGAAGTAATATCACAGTAAATGATGTTTTAAACCTGGCTTCCGCCAATCCCGATTCCACAAAGGGTACCATCGAGATGACCAAAAATTATGGCGATTATTCGAACATATTAACGCCTCCCGAGTTACTCACAACCAGGGGCACACAAAGTTGGGATATTCTTGATTCATGGATTCTTTTTATGGGACCGAATGCCACAACTATCGGTCAGGGAGATGTAACAGGCAAAGTTAAACGTACTACCATAGCCGAAAATATTGAATATACATTCGGAAGTCAGTTTAGTACTATCACTTTTAACCGAAACACTACAGGAGTTCTGCCATCCGAATTGATGTTTGTCATAACAAAAGGGCATGACAGAGGTGTACATGCTAATAAAACAAACACTGTTGAACGTTTATATCAGATAATTCGCACAGGAGGCTCACTCCCAACTTCATTCAGTGTTAAGCTAAGATATTTAGACAGTGAATTGAATGGTAACAATAAAGAAAATCTGGTACTGTGGGATCATCATATACCGTATAATTCAGCAAACACACCGCATGAGCACGGAAAAAGTTCACAAAGCTTAACTGAAAACTGGGTTTTACTGATTGGGCATGGCATTAATTACTTAAATACAACTGAAGTGATAGGTGACTATTCTAAGTATTGGATGATCGCAAACACATTGATTGAGGGAAATAAATGGTTGGGAGCAGTACATAACGACTGGACAAATTGGAATAATCCGTCAAACTGGTCGGCCGGTAATGTACCTACATGCAATGACAAGGTCATTATCCCTGTAGAAACGTACGCACCGGTACTTTCGTCAAACGCAACTGTTGGCACAATTACTATTGAAGAAAATGCAGTATTGAATGGTGGCAGTGGAACTTTAACGATTTGTGGTGGAATACAACATAATGGTGGTTCGGGTTCATGGAGTAATTTTGGCACTTTCAACGCAAATTCCAGTACTGTAATTTTCAATTTCCCGAGAACAACAAAAGATGAAACGTCAACAATCTCGGGCAATACCACCTTTAACAATGTTGCTATTAATAATGGAAGTTATCTGGTAATACAGAACGATGCTCAAGTTAACATCGCCGGAAACATTACCAAAAATGGTTATATGGATGCTGCAAGTTACGCAAATACATTTGAATACAGCGGAAACAGTTCCCAAACTGTTGTAAATCCCGATTTTGGCAATCCGGGTTATTACACTTTGAAATTCAGTGGTGCAGGCACCAAAACCCTACCGGCAGAATCGGTCAATATCAAAGGAAATCTGACTTTCGATGCTGCCGTGGTTACCACCAATAACACCTTGGTATTGAACGGGAACAGCCCACAGTTGATTTCAGGAAATACAGAGCCTTTGCTGAATAAGCTGACTATCAACAATGGGCATGGAGCAACACTCTTAACCGGAGTTGGAATAACGTCGGAATTAACACTTACCAATGGTATTATTACCACCGGAAGCAATGTGCTTACCTTAGAATGTACAGGATCAGTAACAGGCGGTTCAACAGCTTCACACATCAGCGGTAAACTGGCGCAAAAATATTGTAGTATCGGTACTAAAACTTTCCCTGTGGGCAAGGGTGGAGTTTACAGACCTCTGACCCTCAGTTATACTGCTTTGACAGGTGTCAGTACGGTTGTAGCTGAGCAGTTTGAGTCAACCATCCCCGGCACATTACCAACCAATGTTTACGTACAAGAAGGCAGATACTGGCAATTATCACAAAGTGGTGGTTCGGCATTTGCATTCAACCTTAGACTCGATGGAACACCTTTTGTGGCCGTAGCCACCGATGCTCGAATTGTTTCTGGTGATGGTACAACAAACAATGCATCAACAGCGGTGATCGATGGGAATCAGTTTACAGCCTCATCATTCAGCAGCTTCGGCAACTTTGCTGTGGCGGTCGAATGTACTGCCCCGGTTATTACCAGTCAACCTGTTAGTACTGCTGCGTGTGTAGGTTCCAATGCACAATTTGCGGTTACCACAAGCACCCCTGATGTTACTTATCATTGGCAGGTAAAAAGTGCTCATGAAGCAGAATACATTAATCTCAGCAACAGCGAAACTGTGAGTGGTGCCGATGCTTCAACGCTTACCATCCATTCAACTCAATCGGGAATGAATGGTTACAAATACAGGGTTGTCATCAATCGTAATTGTGGCAACAGTTCCATTTCCAATGAAGTAGTTCTTTCAGTAAACGCATTACCAACCATAACCTTGGTTAGCAACAATATTTCCGTCTGTACCGGTAGTGTTACAGCTCAGTTGGCATATTCGGGTACGACTGAAAATCCAACCCACTACCGGATTATTTACAATCAGGTAGCACTTGATGCAGGTTTCAATAACGTGCCGAAAATCATGTTGCCTGAATCCCCTTTGAGTCTGAGCATCCCCAATGGTGTTACAGGTAGTTATTCTGGTTATATAATTACATCAAATGTAAATAACTGTGAAAGTGAACCGGTCGCATTTACCATCACTATCAATATTCTTCCACAGGGTAGTTTTAGTGGAAACACCACTTGTTCGGGTTCATATGGTTTGCTAACCTGGACAGCTACAGCAGGATCTGGTCCGTTTACGGTTGTTTATAATGATGGTGCGGGTGACAGAACTGTCAATAATGTGGTATCAGGTGTAGGGTTTAATACATTCAGCCCTGTAAGCAGCACCAACGATTTTACACTTGTTTCAGTTACAGGCATTTACGGATGTTTACGCACTTCCGGATTCACCCAGGGGACAGCCACTGTAACTGTTCGATCCGGTATATGGCACGGTAGTGTCGACACGAACTGGCACAATACATCCAACTGGTGTGGTGGAGTACCCAATGCTGAAACTGATGTTTTAATCTCAGCCAACGCAGAACGTATGCCAGTGATTAGTGCTGCTGCAAACACAAAGGATTTACATATTGAGAATGGTGCTTCGGTTGCTATCTCTGGCGACCGGATGTTAGCCGTACATGGAAATCTTACGATTCATGGAGAATTAGATTTAGATGCAGGTCAGCTCGCCCTCAATTCAGAATCGCTTATTATAAATACCGGCACCATTTACACAAAACGACTTTCTACCAACGCTTTACCAGAGAATAAAAACTGGGGCGATGGCATAGTGATGCTAAATGCTCCATCGGGCACACAACAACTGGTGGCCGGTACTTTTGGCGATCTTATCATCGACAATCCCGGAGGGGAAGTCAATATTGCTGAAAATGCTGATATAAAAGTAGATTATCGATTATCGGTGAATAGCGGAAAGATTATCATCGGTACCGGTCGTAAAGTTGAGGCATTTAGTGTGAAAAATTTCGCTGGAACATCTGGCATTCAGATTACAGGAAGTTCTGAAACACAGCCCAATGGCACTTTTATTTTCAAGAACAATGCGAATGACCCACTTGAGGCTACAGTACAAATGTTCAGTAAAGCTGCTGCGAGCACATTCAATGAGATAACAGGCAGATACTCCAACTACAAATGGCAGTATTTTGGCGTTCCATTGCGCTCGTTAGTCGCTAATCCAACCTTTCACGGCTCTTTTCTCAGGGGTTACAACGAAACAATACTAAAGCCAACATCACAATGGGTAACACTAAACAACAGTTCAGTTTTACAATCATTCAAACCCTATCAGATTACTCAACCAGTTGCACGGGTTGTAAGCTTTGCAGGTATACTTGAAAATAAGGATACACTTATACAATTAACATACACAGCAGGTAGTAATTATCCCGGACAGCATTTGATTGGCAATCCCTATACAGCTGCTATTGATATTACAAAGTTGAATTTTGGCAGTGCTACTGAATCAACTGTTTACCTGTATAATACAGGCAGTTATCAGGATTGGTTAAATTCATCGGGATATGGAGAGAATCCCGGACAATACATCGCTATCCCTCAGAATCTTGCAAACCCGACCATACCCGGAGATTTACCCAGAGAGATACCTTCGATGCAGGCTTTTTTAGTGAAAAAACTTGTTCAGGATGATTCTAACCCTGAAAATTTCAACATTGGAATTACATACCAAAACATGGTCACCAAATCGACTAAACCACAAAGAGCCAAAACATCTGAATATGATGCATTAGCCTGCATGGTGATACAGGCCGGCGATACCAGGTATTTCGACAAATTATGGATATATGATGTGCCCGGTTGCAGCCGCGAGTTCGATAATGGCTGGGATGGGCAGAAAATGGGCGCACCGGTTAATGTACCGCTTATATACTCCGAAGAGGAGTCAGGAATCTATCAGGTAAACAGCATTGATAATTTTGACGGAAGCTGGCTGTCGTTCAGATCAGGTGAAAGTACACAATACACACTTTCGTTTTCTTACTTCAATATGACAAAGTATGCGAATCAGAAAATTATGCTAACTGATACTGCAACCAATGAAGTGATTGATATAACTGAAAATGGTTTTCAGTATTCGTTCACAGCCACACCTTATACACTGCAAACGAACCGGTTCCTGATAAGCACAGTCGATGTTCAGGATGTTCCGGCGAACAGTACCTGGACAGGTACCATTTCACAAAACTGGAATCAAACAGGAAACTGGAGTAATGGTATCCCGGGCTCAACTACCAATGTTATTATTCCCGACCTTGCAAATCAACCGGTTGTCGATAATGTGGTGAGTTGTGCGAATCTAACCTTACAGCCCAACTCGAAATTAACTATCAATCAAAATGCAACGCTGAGTATTTCCGGTAATTTTTTGATTGAAAGCAACGCTGAAGGAACTGCAACAATAATCAACAAAGGCACATTGACTGTTTCAGGCACTACAACCATGCAACAATTTCTCGCTTCAAAAAGAAACTGGTATATGTCGTCGCCATTTAGTAATGCAATAGCTCCTGTAGGATACAGTTACTACGAATACAGCGAGCCGGGTGATAATGTGGGTTTTGTAGCTCCTGCAACAGCATATTGGAAGAATATTGGGGCAGGTGCTGCACTTTCAACAGGTACTGGATACATTGTAAATCCGGCAGCAGCACCAGTAACCTTCAGTCTGAGCGGAAAACTCAATACTGGTAACTTAGAAGTGAATTTAACCAGAACTGCCGGCAAAGAAAAAGAAGGTTTCAATTTGGTTGGAAATCCGTATCCATCCTATCTGAGTGTCAGCAGCATCATGACCAATCCCGACATCGACAAATCATATTGGCTTCGTGGTCGTAATTCAGGGAATTCAGCCTGGATATTCGACTCGTATAATATTGCAGGCGATGTGGCTACAAGAAACAGCGGACTTGCAGTTACCAGTTTCATTCCACCCATGCAGGCATTTTGGGTTCGTGTATCATCAGGTAAAGCAGGAGCAAAACTCAACCTGAATAATAGTATGAGGGAACATAAAGATGTCGCTAATAACAGATTTCGGGCACAAGCCAATCTCAGTCCCCTTATTCGTTTGGTAGTGAGCAATGGCACTAACTCCGATGAAGCGGTGATTTACTTTAACGTGAATGCATCCAATGGATACGATGCTTACGATTCGCCCAAGATGTTCAACAATAATCCGAATATTCCTGAAATATACACATTGGCAGGAAGCGAAAAGCTGGTTATCAATGGAATGAATCAGTATTTTGGAGGATTACAAATTCCGCTGGGTTTCATTACCGGGCAAAGTAACACACTCAGTATTCGCGCCAGTGAACTACGAAATATGAACCCCGACATTCAGATAATACTGAAAGATAAACTCATGAATAACGAGATTAATCTCACTCAAGGTGGTTTATACAATTTCACATCAACAAATGTAAGTACAGAACAACGCTTTGAAATCATTTTTGCACCTACATCCAGCACCTGGACCGGAGCAAATTCAGTTGAATGGAATTCGGTTGAAAACTGGAGCAATGGTACACCAGGGTCAATAACCAACACTATCATTGCAGACGCAGTAAATCACCCCGTGATTACAGGAACAGCGAGCATTGCAGAATTAACAATGCACCCAAAATCAAAATTAACAATCAACAGTTCAGGTTCACTGACTATACATGGGAATTTCACCATGCAAAGCAGTGCGGAAGGCACAGCAACAATGGTCAACAATGGCATTTTAAATGTTACAGGCACTACAACCATGCAACAATATCTTGCATCAAAAAGAAACTGGTATATATCGTCTCCATTTAGTAATGCAATAGCTCCTGTAGGATACAGTTACTACGAATACAGCGAGCCGGGTGATAATGTGGGTTTTGTAGCTCCTGCAACAGCATTCTGGAAGAGTGTCAGACCAGGCGAAGTTCTTGCAGCTGCTAAAGGTTATATTATTAATCCGGAATCAGCTCCCACTACTTTCATTTTAAGTGGAACACTGAACCCTGGAACGGTACAGGTAAGCCTTAGCCGTACTTCGGGCAAAGACAAGGAAGGTTTCAATTTGGTTGGAAATCCCTATCCTTCATTTTTAAATATTGGCAGCATAACAGACAATGTAGATTTGGATAAATCATACTGGTATCGCACGAGAAATTCGAACAACACACAATGGACTTTTGACACATACAATATTCCGGGTTCAGTTGGAACCGGAAATAGTGGTAAAACCATTTCGGATTACATTCCACCCATGCAGGCTTTCTGGGTTCGTGTATCTTCAGGTAAATCCGGAGCCACCCTTGTTCTGAACAACAGCATGCGGGCACATCAGGATAATTCGAATAATAAATTTCGTGCACCTGTCAGTCTAAGCCCGCTTGTTCGACTTGTAGTGAGCAATGGCATGAACTCCGATGAAACTGTGATTTACTTCAACGAGAATGCTTCGAACGGATACGATGCTTACGATTCGCCCAAGATGTTTAATAATAGTACATTGGTACCGGAAATTTACACAAGTACCGGAAACGAACATTTAGTTATCAATGGCAAGAGTAAGTACTTTGCTGGTTTGCAGATGCCATTGGGTTTCAACACAGCTCAGGCAGACACATTCAGCATCCATGCCAGTCAGATTAGAAATATCGATTCTGATATAAACGTAATACTTTTTGACAAGTTACTCAACACCGAATTCGATCTTACATCGGGTGAAACATACCATTTCATTTCAAATGCAACCAGCACTGAAGATCGTTTTGTGGTGGTGTTTAAGTCGGCCAGCGGAAACACTTCCCAAAACGATACATTTATCGATGGTATTTATGTAAGTACCGTTCAGAGTAAATTGAAACTGCAAATTAACACCGAAATTAAAAATGCCAGTGTCACAGTTTACAATGTTTCAGGAAAAATGATTCTTTCGCAGGATGTTTTCTCGCCTGCAACACTTTTAAATAAAACGCTGGATGCAGGTGTGTATGTTGTGAAAGTGGTGAATGGTGGCCGTTCTACTGTACTTCGTACACTGGTTAGATAATAATGAAGCACAAAAACAGCCGACATCAATGTGCCGGCTGTTTTTACTTTGGTGTAAATAATTTTATTCCGCTGCTTCGAGCACAATCATGATAAACTCCTTGGGTACTTTATCACCAACTTTTACATTAATTTTAGCGATTTTGGCAGTGAAAGGCATTTGAATTCTGTTTTGCATTTTCATGGCTTCAAGAATTAACAATGGTGCACCTTCTTCCACAATATCACCTTCGTTTACAGAAAGTTCGAGGATAGTACCCGGAATAATAGACTGCACTTCATATGGATTTGGATCCACCCAGGGTTTACGCGCCTTATACTTAGTGGTAAGCATGGTTTTGTATTTCCGTGCTGTAACCGCAAATTCCACCAGTTCTATATCATTTTTTTTCTTCATACATTTCTAATTTAAATGGGTTATAAAAATCCGGATAAATCAGAATGGAGGAACACCATGTTTTTTCCACGGACGGTGGTCGTCTTTATTTCTGGAAACTTCAAAAGCATGTAAAATCAGTTCACGGGTTTCGAGTGGTTCAATCACAGCATCGATATAGCCTTTGGAAGCCGCCACAAAGGGATTTGCGAACTTATCGATGTATTCCTGCACCTTTTGCTGACGCATTGCATCCTGATCTTCGGCCTCCATAATTTCCTTGCGGAAGATAATATTTGCAGCTCCTTCCGGACCCATTACAGCAATTTCAGCACCTGGCCATGCAAAGTTGAAGTCGGAACCAAGGTGCCGGGAGTTCATGGCGATATACCCTCCACCATATGCTTTTCGCAGAATTACAGTTACCTTGGGCACCGTGGCTTCAGAATAAGCATACAATAGCTTGGCACCATGTCGGATAACACCGGCATGTTCCTGATCGACACCGGGCAGATATCCCGGCATATCTTCGAGGGTAAGAATAGGGATGTTGAACGAATCGCAAAAAAGGATGAAGCGGGCAGCCTTATCGGAAGCATCGCAGTCGAGCACACCCGCCAGATAGAGTGGTTGATTGGCTACAAAGCCAATGGTTTCACCATCCATGCGTCCAAAGCCAATAATTATATTTGGGGCCCAGAGTTCCTGAATTTCAAAGAATTTCGACTCGTCGGTCAGGGTTTTGATAATATCCCTGACATCATAAGGTTGTTTGGGATCAGCAGGAATAATATTTTCGATGTTCTTGCGCGATTTGGGTTTCTTAGGTTCCACCCTTGCAGCCTTGTGAATATTGCTGTGTGGGATAAGTCCGATGAGTTCCTTAATCTGCTCAAAACATTCGATTTCTGATTGGGCATAGAAATGAGCGTTGCCTGTAATTTCGGCATGAACACGTGCACCCCCCAGATCTTCCTGAGATATTTTCTCCCCCAGTACAGTTTCAATTACATTCGGACCGGTAATAAACATCTTCGAAATGTTTTCAACTACGAAAACGAAGTCGGTCAGAGCCGGTGAATACACTGCACCACCGGCGCAGGGTCCGAGAATGACCGAAATCTGTGGAATTACCCCCGAAGCCATGGTATTGCGGTAAAATATTTCGCCATAACCTGCCAAAGCTCCGATACCTTCCTGAATACGTGCACCACCTGAGTCGTTGATGCCAATACATGGCATTTTCATTTTCAGTGCGTGATCCATAATTTTGGTGATTTTGCGGGCATGTTTCAGTCCGAGCGAACCTCCCATCACAGTGAAGTCCTGAGCATAAACACATACCGGTGCACCCTTGATGGTACCTGTTCCGGTAATTACACCGTCGCCGGCCAGTTCTTTGCTCTCCATACCAAAATTACGCTCTTCATGTTCCACAAACATATCATATTCGTGGAAAGAGTTTACATCGAGTAGATTATGAATACGTTCACGTGCAGTTAATTTACCCATGGCAAGCTGTTTCTGCATCGCTTTTTCACCGCCACCCAACCTAATCCGGGCCTTTTTCTGCCTCAATGCGATGATGTTTTTCTTTAAAGTCATAAAAACTTAATTTAGTTAAACCTGGAATGTTATGTGTTTTAAAAACGCTTACAAAGGTAACACATTTTTTCGGGCTTAACAATCAGCGATGCTTACTGAGAATATTCCGGCGTGAAGCTACGAATGCCATTGTATAATCATTGTCATCAGCATGTTCTAAAGTGAGGATAAATTCGCGGAGTAAATCTTCATTGGTAAGGGCATATTTGTAAAGCAACTTCATTGCAAGACTCTGAACACCAATAGAATATGAAGTCACCAACATCCATTCATACAATGCATTCAGCAAGTTAATGTTGAGTGGATCAGGAGCTGGAAATGAATTGAGAATGGATAAACCGATGCGGTGCATACCCGGATGTTGAGTGCTGAGAACCATGGCTGTAATGCGATCTATTTTGGCTGCATCGAACCAGTCGGGATAACGTTGGCTGATCTTCTCAACTGCCCAGAGAATCCTCCATGCCTTCTTTTCGTCAGAACCGAGGGCCAGTTCAAACAGGGTGTCGAAATCTGAGGGATGATGTGAAAGGTGCAGCAATACATCTTCGAGTTGATATTTCGATCGCAAAGAACTAAATGCTGCCTGATAATTCATAGATTACACTCCCCCACTATACTTCTGATAGGTATTCAGAATATCTTTTACATATCTCAATGTGTATCGGGGGCGGAATCGTCCATATTTCACCACTTCATCGTTGTAGTATTGTGGATCGCTTTTCTTCTCCAGATAATAATCCACATGCCCGAACCAGATATGCGGATTGCGACCATATTTTTGGGCCAGCGCCATTGCATCGAGAATGTGTGCCGGCCCTGAATTGTATGCAGCAAGAATGAATTTCACCCGCTCTTCTTTGTTTTCAATTTTCCTGAATAACATATTCAGGTTCTTGATATACTGAACACCGGCTTCAATATTTTTTCGCGGATTGAATATATTATGCCTGTTTAATCCAAAATTTGCTGCTGTACGAGGCATTAGCTGCATGAGTCCCGAAGCACCTTTGGGCGAAATTTGTGCAGAATCGAAGCGCGACTCATGAAAAGCGATGGAGGCCAGCATGCGCCAATCCCATTGTATTTCAGCTGCAAATTTCTTAAAATAGTGATCGTATGGAGAAATCGAACCGCGGGGCACACCCACTTTCAGTGATCTAAAATAGGGATTACGAATTCTGTACTTTTCGTATAATTCAGATTGAAGCAAGGCTGTTTCTTCATCTTTACTCCATTGTTCAATGGAATTTATCAGCGAATCGCAATTTTGTCTTACCAGCCAGCCATTGCGTTGCAAAAAACCAATGCGCAAACGGATATCAAGTTTTGGATAAGCTTCACGGAAAAGTGAAGCGGTTTTGTGATCAGCCACTGCATACTCAATTTTCTTTTGGGCCACCATTTCAATCAAATTCCCTGTATGCAAAGTATCCGGCATTACGACAATTTCGATAGTGCCACCTGTTTCGACATTCAGGTTTTTGAGTCGCTCATATGCCGATGAATGATTAAGTACGTGCACCTTTTTCCCCCGAAGTTCATGTGGCTCGGTAAGCGTATTAAGTCCAATAAGTTGCACCAATACCAAATACGACGGATCCTGATGGGCAGTAAAGTGAAACATCGATTTGAGCACCTTTGTTTCATAGATGGAAGCTGCCACCAAATCAACTTCTTTTTCCCGCAATTTTATAAACATCTCTTTTTCGCTGCGAAACTGAAGCACTTTAAGCTTTTTATCGCTAAAAAATGCGTAATTCTGCACCATTTCGTAATTATAACCCATGGACTGTCCGGCAAAATAAAAATAATCGTTCGGACCAAAAAGCATGGCAACACGTAAAGAATCCTTCGAAACCGAATCGGTATCGGACGATGTAGGCAAGATTCCCGACAATTTGATTTTGTCAGAATTGCAGGAGAAAAACAATGAGATAACAACAGTAAATATTGCGAATCTGTGATTCATTTCGCTCAGGTTTAATTAAACAGCATGCTAAAGTAAGGATAATAATTTAAATATCAGCAATCGCAATAAAATTACATCCTTTCCGGCACATCAATTCCGAGTAGTGACATGCCACGTTTGATAACTCCGGCAATGGTTTCCGACATGAGTAAACGGCAATATTTTAAAGCTTCTTTTTCTTCTTTCAATATCGAAAAGTCGTGATAGAACTGATTATATTCTTTTACCAAATCATATAAATAATTAGCAATGATAGCCGGACTGAACTCTTCGCCAGCCTGTCTCACAATATTCGGGAAGGAGGCTATAAGTTGTAGCAAGTCTGATTCTTTTTGTGAAATTTCTATCGAAGTATCGACTGGTTTGTCTAACACAATACCTGCATCGGTTGCTTTTCGCAACACCGATTTAATGCGCGCATGCGTATATTGAATGAAAGGACCGGTATTTCCATTAAAATCAATGGATTCCTTCGGGTTGAAAGTCATATTCTTTTTCGGATCTACTTTGAGGATGAAATACTTGAGTGCACCCAAGCCAACCATTGAAGCAATCTTCTCTACTTCTTCTGATGATGAAAGATCGAGCTTCCCCAATTCACGGGCTGTTTCACGAGCCGTATTTATCATTTCATGCATCAGTTCGTCGCCATCCACCACTGTGCCCTCCCTGCTTTTCATCTTACCTTCAGGCAGTTCTACCATACCATAAGAGAAATGCACCAGGTCTCTGCCCCAGGCAAAACCCAGTTTATCGAGCAATAGCGCAAGCACCTGAAAATGATAATTCTGCTCGTTTCCAACCACATACACCATTTTGCTGATGTCGTAATCGGCATAGCGCAATGCGGCAGTACCAATATCCTGAGTCATATAAACTGAAGTGCCGTCAGCCCTGAGCAGCAGTTTTTCATCCAGACCATCGGCAGTTAAATCAGCCCAAACTGAACCATCTTCTCTCGTATAAAACACGCCTTTAGCCAAACCTTCTTCAACCTTGGCTTTGCCATCGAGATATGTTTGCGACTCGTAGTAAATCTTATCGAAATCAACGCCGAGTTTTTTATAGGTAGCATCAAATCCATCGTACACCCAACCATTCATAGTTTGCCAGAGTTGAAATACTTCGTGATCGTTGTTTTCCCAGGCAACAAGCATTTGTTGGGCCTGCTGAATGAGCGGTGCCTGTTTTTTTGCTTCTTCTTCGGTTAGGCCGTTTTTCATCAGTTCAGCAATTTCAGCCTTATAAGCCTGATCGAATTTCACATAGTACTTTCCAACAAGATGGTCACCTTTCATGCCTGAACTCTGTGGTGTTTCGTTATTGCCGAAAAGTTTCCAGCCCAGCATCGATTTGCAGATATGAATTCCTCGATCGTTTACGATATTGGTTTTCAACACTTTCCATCCATTGGCTTTCTGAATCTCAGCAATCGAATAACCAAGCAGGTTATTGCGTATATGTCCGAGATGTAGAGGCTTATTGGTATTGGGCGATGAATATTCAATCATCATTGTTTGGCCATCAACCACTGTGTTGGTACCGAATGAATTATCGGTGCTGATATCGTTGAGCAAGCCAATCCAATACGAACTGTTGATACTCAGATTAAGAAATCCTTTGATTACATTGAAGGCAGAAATCAGCGGATTGTGTTGTAGCAGGTATTCACCTATCTCCTGCCCCACCATTTCGGGCGATTTTCGCGCTGGTTTAACGAATGGAAAAATTACCACAGTGATATCACCTTCGAATTCCTTTTTGGTTTTCTGTATCTGTATTTGCGAAACAGTAGCTTCAACCTGATATAGTTGAGCTACTGCTTCCAGAACAAGTTGTTGAATGGATTGCTCTAAATTCATCGATTTTTGTTTAGAATTTTGGGATTGTAAAGATACAAAAAAATCATTTGTACTCGTCCCAGGATTTAATCTTAATATCCTCGTATTTCAGATTACAAAACGCCTGCACAAAAGCTGAAGCAAGTCGTGCATTGGTAATTAGCGGAATATTAAAATCAACTGCACCCCGACGTATGATGTAATCGTTGCGCAATTCTCTTTCTGTGGTATTTTTTGGAATATTGATGATGAGTTCGAACTTGCGTGCAGCTATCATATTTTTCACGTTCATGTCGCCTTCTTCGTCGGGCCACTGAACTGCAATGGCTTCTACACCATTTTGAGCCAGGAACCGTTGAGTTCCGCGTGTTGCATATATCTTATAGTCTTTTTTCTGAAGCAGTTGGCAAGCCTCAAGCAGTTCCACTTTCGATTTGGGTTCGCCCGACGAAATCAGGATATTTTTCTTCGGAATCTGATAGCCCACAGAGAGCATCGACTTAAGAATGGCTTCCGAATAATCATCGCCTATACAGCCCACTTCACCGGTCGAAGCCATATCCACACCCAGCACAGGGTCAGCATTTTGCAGTCGCCCAAAGGAGAACTGTGAGGCCTTCACACCAATGTAATCGATATCGAAAACTGTTGAATCAGGTTTGGAATAAGGGGCATCGAGCATGATTCGGGTAGCCGTTTCGATGAAATTGCGTTTCAATACCTTCGACACAAAGGGGAATGAGCGTGAGGCACGGAGGTTACACTCTATCACTTTAATTTCGTTACCTTTGGCCAGAAACTGGATATTAAACGGACCGGTAATTTTTAGCTCAGCAGCAATTTTTCTGGATATTTTCTTCACCCTGCGCATGGTTTCAAAATATATACGCTGAGCCGGAAAAACAAGGGTAGCATCGCCCGAATGCACGCCTGCAAACTCCACATGTTCAGAGATAGCATACTCTACAACTTCGCCATGTTTGGCCACAGCATCGAATTCAACTTCAAGGGCATTTTGTATAAATTCGGAAACAACCACCGGATATTGTTTCGACACCTTGGCTGCCAGGGCCAGGTATTTGCGCATTTGCTCCTTATCATAACATACATTCATGGCAGCACCGGAGAGCACATACGACGGTCGAATCAGTACAGGGAAACCAACCTCATCTACAAATGCAGTAATCTCATCAAAATCAGTAAGTTCCTTCCAGCGGGGCTGATCGATACCAAGCTCATCGAGCATTGACGAGAACTTATGTCGATTTTCTGCCCGGTCGATGGATGAAGCTGCAGTACCCAGAACATGTACACCACTTCGGTCGAGCTTCATGGCTAAATTATTGGGAATCTGTCCTCCCATCGAAAGAATCACACCTTTGGGCGTTTCGCTGTCGACAACATCCAGTACTCTTTCGTACGACAATTCATCGAAGTACAATCGGTCGCACATATCATAATCGGTCGAAACAGTTTCGGGATTGTAGTTAATCATAACAGATTCGAAGCCCAGTTTGCGTGCAGTGAGCACAGCATTCACCGAACACCAGTCGAACTCTACCGAGGAGCCAATGCGATAAGCTCCCGAACCAAGAACCACCACCGGTTCTTTTTGAGATTTCACTGGCTTATATTCATTTCCCTCACCATAAGTGAAATACATATAATTGGTATTATCGGGGTGATCGGATGCTACAGTATTGATTCTGCGTGTTTTGGGTACAATGCCGAGCTTTTTGCGATGTTCACGTACGCGCAAAATCTCCTGATCCATGGTTCCCTGTGGACTTTCCACATAGCGGGCTATTTGAAAATCGGAGAAACCCAAACGTTTTGCTTCAGCAAGAACATCAGCCGGCAGTTCTTCAATTTTTTTATATTGAGACAACACCTTGGTATACCGATAGATATTCTCAAGCTTACGAATAAACCAAATATCAATTTTGGTGAGTTCTTCGATGTGTTCAGCAGTGTAACCTTTTTCGAAAGCATCGGCAATGGCAAAAATGCGCAGGTCGGTTGGATTAGCCAGAGCTTCCTCCACATGATCGAAAGTTAGTTCGCGGTTGCCCACAAAGCCATGCATCCCCTGCCCAATCATGCGCAATCCTTTTTGAATAATCTCTTCAAATGATTGCCCGATCGACATTATTTCACCAACAGATTTCATCGACGATCCGATTTGCCTGCTCACACCGCGAAACTTATTCAGGTCCCAGCGTGGTATTTTCACTATCATATAATCAACAGAAGGTGGAACATAGGCTGAGTTTGGTGTTCCCATTTCGCCTATCTGGTCGAGACTGTAGCCCAATGCCAGTTTACAAGCCACAAAAGCCAAAGGATAACCCGAAGCTTTCGAGGCGAGCGCAGAAGAACGACTCAATCGTGCATTGATTTCGATGATGCGGTAATCATCTGTTTCCACATTATAGGCATACTGAATATTACATTCGCCCACAATGCCTATATGTCGAACCACCTTACGTGCAATATCTTCGAGAAAAGCAATTTGTGCTTTGGATAAAGTAATGATGGGAGCTACTACGATACTTTCACCGGTATGAATTCCCAGTGGATCGAAATTCTCCATGGGCACTACAGTAAAACAATGATCGTTTTTGTCGCGTATCACCTCGAACTCAATCTCTTTCCAACCTTTCAGGCTCTCTTCTACCAGAATTTGTTTCGAATGGGCAAGAGCACTTTGACACAGTGTGGTAAATTCAATTTCATCCTTACATATACCAGAGCCTAAACCTCCGAGTGCATATGCAGAACGAACCATTACAGGGAAACCAATACGATGACCGGCAATCAGGGCATCTTCGAGCGATTCAACAGCTTGTGATACAGGTGTTTTCGCTTCAATCTCATTGAGTTTTTTTACAAAAAGATCCCTGTCCTCGGTAATCATGATAGCTTCCACTGAAGTTCCGAGCACCTTCACCCCGTACTTTTCGAGGGTACCATCAAGATACAATTCAGTTCCACAATTCAGGGCTGTCTGTCCACCAAAAGCCAGTAAAATACCATCGGGTTGCTCTTTGATAATTACCTGTTCGACAAAATAGGGTGTGATAGGAAGAAAATAAACCTTATCGGCTATCCCTTCCGAAGTCTGAATGGTAGCGATGTTCGGGTTAATCAACACGGTATAGATACCTTCTTCTTTCATGGCTTTAAGAGCCTGAGAACCAGAGTAATCGAATTCACCTGCCTGGCCGATTTTGAGTGCACCTGATCCTAAAAGGATCACCTTTTTTACTGATTTGTCCATGTGTGTGTTTTAGTTTTCACAAAAGTACTAAAAATGATAAAGATGCACAAATTGAATTTCAATGTGGCCATCAAATGATGAAATGATGGAAACGGGCTGGAATTGATAAAAGAATTTCAGGAAATGCTGTTTTTGAATTATCTATTCAGATATAAGTAATAGGAAGAAAAAAATGTCGTAATTTTTGATAGCTATTTTGAAAT
>CAYGJI010000065.1:0-18186 GCA_964350125.1 uncultured Paludibacter sp.
GCGTGTTCATAATCCTGACGATATGCGACCAGTTGTGGTGAATCCCTTTTGCCTTAGTAGTAGAGGTCTGAAATTACGAAAGGCGTAGAGGTCTGAAATTTTCAAACAAAAATCGGAATTACACTATTTCAAAACGAATCAGAAAATTGACTCGTTGTGCTCATAATAAGCAAAAAACCCTAACTGACTGATAATCAATTAGGGAAATTTTCGTTTAGTACCCGAAGCGGGACTTGAACCCGCACAGCCGTGAAGCCAAAGGATTTTAAGTCCTTCGTGTCTACCATTCCACCATCCGGGCAGGAGGTTGCAGACTCCGTGCTTTTGTAAGCGGGTGCAAATATAGTAAGAAATTTAGTTTTCTGAAACTGTTGATACAAAAAAGGCGGAAAAAGCTTGTTGCTTTCCCGCCTCTTTCAATGTCGGATGTCGTTAAGCTAAGCTTACGATCAGTTCACCTTCAACTTCAGTGAAGCTCAGTTTGCCTTCGCGGGCCAACCAACCTAATGCCAGGTTCAGGTCTTTCTCCGCGAGCTTGGTGGCTTTCTTTACGGCTTTAACGTTCATTTCGCCGTTCTGCAATGCTGCCCATATCAGACCAGCATTTGCACCGATTTTTTCTGTCATAATTGAATTGTTTAGTGCTGTAACTATATAAATTTACGCTGCAAAGATAATAAAAAATATGTTATCGAACACAGAACCAGGAAAATAAAGAAATATATTTGCCTGTTTTTATGTTATACAGCATACATTTCGTCGATTGCCACTTTGTATCTTTGCAAAACCACTGCCCTGCGTAACTTCAGAGTATTGGTTAACTCACCTCCCTGAATGCTGAAGGGATGTGAAAGCAGCGTGAATTTTTTAATGAGTTCATAACCTGCCATACCGCTCTGCATTTTCAGGATTTGTTTTTCAACATGGGCATAAACTGCCGGATGAGTGAGTAGCTCTTCCGAACTTGCAAACGGTATCTGTTGCTTTTTGGCAAAACTCTCCAAAACTGGCATCGAAGGATAAATGAGAGCTGATACATACGGCCTTTCGTCTCCGATTACCGCAACCTGTTCGATCAACGGATCGAGTACGAGTCGTGTTTCTATTTCTTGCGGAGCAATGTATTTGCCGTAAGAGGTTTTAAACAGGTCCTTGATGCGGTCGGTGAGGATTATGCACCCGTTGCGCACAAATCCAGCGTCGCCCGTTTTGAAAAACCCATCGTCGGTAAAGGCATCGCGGGTAGCTTCAGGCTTTTTCCAGTATCCGCTGAATACTGTTTTGCCCTTCACCATAATTTCATTATCGGGCCCCACTTTTACTTCCAAATCCGGAATAATCTTCCCCACTGTTCCGAACTCATATCCGACGTAGTCGAAGAAACTTACAGAGGCCGTGGTTTCAGTGAGTCCGTATCCATACACAATAGGAATACCCATGCTGCGCAGGAAAATATTAATATTGTCGGAAAGTTTGGCTCCGGCCACAGGAAACAACGTGGCATTTTCGATGCCGATTTTCTTTTTCACCTTCGAGTAGATGAGCTTATCGGCTATGCCATATTTTATTTTGAGCAAGGGTGGCGGGGTAAGTCCGGTCCTGAGATATTCGAGATTATACTTTTTACCGGTTGCCAGCGCCCAGGTCACAATCGCTTGTTTGAATGGCGACATCTTAGCGATATTTTCCTGCACTGCTGAATACACTTTTTCCCAGAAACGGGGAACAGCACACATAATATTGGGTCGTATATCTTGAATAGATTCTGTAATTTCGATGGGGCGGAGATTGATATAAACGACTACAGCGCGGGTCAGACAGAAATAGCACCACATGCGCTCAAACACGTGCGAGAGGGGCAGGAATGCCACTGAAGTGTCGCCGGGCCTGATGGTATGAATGCGTAAGGTATGAATGCGAACTGCCTCTAAAAGACAGCTGTGTGGAATCATTACACCCTTGGGATTTCCTGTGGTCCCGGAAGTGTATAAAATACAAGCCAAATCGGTATCAAGGGCTTGCTGCTGATGTTGCTGAACTTCGAAATGTCGGGTTGAGAGGCGGCCTTTGTCAAGCAACTGACTAAAATACATTCCTTCATCACCCTTTATCTGCACAGAATCGTCGTAAACGACAATGGTTTTAATAAAAGCCGACTTTTGTTTCACCTCGCATGCAATGTCGTATTGCAGTTGTTCGCCTACGAACAGGATAGCAATTTCTGAATCGTTGACAATAAATTCGATTTGGGCCGAAGTGGAAGTGGCGTACATGGGAACCACCACAGCCCTGTTTGCAAAAAGGGCATAGTCGGTGATGAGATTTTCGGCCATGTTGTTTGAAAACTGTCCAACCCGATCGCCCTCAAGCAATCCCAGCTCCAGCAAGGCTTTGGATAGGGCACTTACCTGTTCGGCAAAGTCGTTCCAACTCAGCGACGTCCACGCATCGGTAATGTTCTTACGATGATTAAGGGCTGTTTTATCGCCCAACACCTTAGCCTGAGTGGCAATAAGGTCAGCAAAATGTCCGGTATTCATATGGCGTATAGTTTATGTGTCCGGACAAAGATAAAAATAATTGCCGGAATATGCACACCGTTGCTGTTACACAATACTAATTGAGCGTTTTGGCATCGGTTGGAATTCCGGAAGCTTCGATTTCCACCTCTTCTGTCGGATGGAGAAACTGCAGTAAAAAATCTGATTTGTCGCTCATCAGTCTGTAAGCCTGCATCGAAACCTGTTGTTGCGAATCTTTTTTGCTCGAACCGCTGGCCTGTGCAATTTCCTTTCCTTCGATGAGCAGTGCGGTTCTGAAAACATGATTTCCGTGACCGGCAAGCACCTCCTCCATCAATTTAAAGTCGTAGGTAAGATGATGTTTCTGGCAGAATTCAATCATTTTAGATTTGTAATTGTTTTCGTTTACCACTACCTTTTCGAGATCGACAAACACGCGGAAGAATCGCTTCTCAACAAAACGGCGGCATTGTTTATAGCCCTGATCGAGGTAAATAGCGCCAATGAGTGCTTCGAAAGCGTTGCCATAGATATTCGATGAAACTGCATGATTGAAATATCGCGACTTCTGCACCAGCTTATCCAGCCCCATTTCAAGGGCGATCTGGTTAAGAAATTCACGGTTGACAATTTTCGATCTGGTATTGGTCAGAAAACCTTCTCTTTTATGGATATATCTACGGAAAAGAATATCGGTTACTACTGAGTTGAGCACAGCATCGCCAAGAAACTCGAGCCTTTCGTTGCTGAGCGCATGACCGTGTGCAGCAGGTGGTGTTAACGATCTATGACGCACTGCCAGCTGATAATATGCAATATTGTCCGGGAAAAACCCCAGAATGCGGGAGAATTGTAAATAAGGCTCCTTTCGGGAATTCGACAAAAGCCTTAATTTACGATTGATGTATTTAATCACTTAACGTTCAAACTTTTTTACAATGACACTGGCATTATGCCCGCCAAAACCAAAGGTATTTGAAAGAGCAGCACGCACTGTCCGCCGTTGTGCTTTATTGAAAGTGAAATTCAGATTGTAGTCGATTTCGGGATCGTTGTCGCCTTCCTCGTAATTGATGGTGGGCGGAACTATATCGTTCACAACCGCCAACACAGCGACGATGGCTTCAACGGCTCCCGCTGCTCCCAGCAGGTGACCCGTCATGGATTTGGTAGAGCTTATATTCAGTTTGTAAGCATGGTCGCCAAACACGCTGATGATGGCTCTGGCTTCGGAAATATCACCTACGGGAGTTGAAGTTCCGTGTACATTGATGTAGTCGATATCTTCGGGTTGCATGCCTGCATCTTTCAACGCCCTGTTCATCACAAGAATAGCCCCCAATCCCTCAGGATGGGTAGCGGTAAGGTGATGCGCATCGGCCGACATACCTCCTCCAACTACTTCGCAGATGATGTTGGCTCCCCGGGCCAGCGCATGTTCCAGCTCTTCGAACACCAGACATCCGGCACCTTCGGCCATCACAAAACCATCGCGACTGGCACTGAACGGGCGTGAAGCCCGCTGAGGATCGTCGTTGCGTGTTGATAAAGCCTGCATGGCGTTGAAACCACCCACACCTCCGGGAGTCAGTGCCGATTCGGCTCCTCCTGTTACAATGGCGATAGCTTTCCCCAAACGAATATAATTGAATGCATCAATCAGCGAGTTGGTCGAAGAAGCACATGCCGAAGCAGTGGAAAAATTGGGTCCCCTGAAACCATACATGATGGAGATATGGCCCGCTGCTATGTCCGAAATCATCTTGGGAATGAAAAAAGGACTAAACTTCGGTCCATTTTCAGGATTCTTGTAGTATGACATGATTTCGTGTTCGAAAGTAGTGATACCTCCGATACCTGCTGAAAAAATTACTCCCACTTCATTTCTGTCGACCGATTCATGCTCAAGTCCACTATGCTCAATAGCCTGTTTTGCTGATGCAATGGCAATTTGCGCATAAATGTCTAATTTTCGGGCATCTTTTTTGTCGATATAATCGGTAGGATCAAAATTCTGCAACTGACAGGCAAACTTTGTTTTGAATGCAGTGGTGTCAAAACGGGTAATAAGGCCGGCACCGCTCTTTCCATTGATAATACTATCCCAGAACTCCGGAATAGTATTACCAAGAGGAGTAACGGCACCAAGTCCTGTTACTACGACTCTTTTTAATTCCATAAATTGATTTGGAACTTTTATTTATAATGACTCAATGTAAGCAATGGCATCACCTACAGTAGCAATTTTTTCAGCCTGATCTTCCGGAATGGTAACACCAAATTCTTTCTCGAATTCCATGATCAATTCAACAGTGTCAAGAGAATCTGCGCCGAGATCATTGGTGAAACTTGCTGTTGGAACTACTTCTGCTTCGTCAACACCTAACTTTTCTACAATGATAGCTTTTACTTTAGCTGTAACTTCTGACATAATTTTCGTTTTTTAAGTTGATAAATAAAATTTGTTTTTAATTTTGCGGTGCAAAGTAAATTAATTTTCCCGACATTTCGTCAACATTCATAAAAAAAATACTTTTTCTTGCACATTTTTTTCAAATATGAGCAACTATTATGCAAAAACAAAAAAAAATTGCCCTTTTTTGTTCAGGATCGGGTTCGAACGCCGAAAATATTATCCTATATTTTGCCGACAAGAATCTTTTTGAGTTTCCAATCATTGTGTCGAATAAGGCAGATGCATTTGTGCACACCCGGGCTGCTTCGCTGAACATTCCATCAGTCTCGTTTTCATTTTCTTCATTCAGAGAAGGAGATGAGATTGTGAGCTTACTCAAAGAATATGAGATTGATTACATTGTTCTGGCCGGTTTTTTGTTGAAAATTTCATCCCCACTGTTAGAGGCCTTTCCGGGAAAAATCATCAACATCCATCCTGCTTTACTGCCGAAGTATGGCGGCAAAGGCATGTATGGTCGTCACGTACATGAGGCTGTGGTGGCAGCGGGCGAGGAGGAAACAGGAATTACCATTCACTATGTGAATGAAAACTATGATGAGGGTGATATCATTTTTCAGGCAACTTGTGCAATTGAAAACTCCGACGAAGCGGAGGATGTTGCACGCAAAGTACAAGTGTTGGAGTATGCGCATTACCCCCGGGTAATTGAAAAAATATGGGGACAATTGTAACTATATGCTTTCGGATTTTTTGACTATCTTTGCAGCCCAAATTTAAAAGTATTATCATGTCGCTTCAATGTGGAATTGTAGGCCTGCCCAATGTTGGTAAGTCAACGCTTTTCAACTGTTTATCGAACGCCAAAGCCCAGGCAGCCAATTTTCCATTTTGCACCATAGAGCCCAATGTAGGAGTGATAACCGTGCCCGACGAACGATTGAACAAATTAGCTGAATTAGTTAAACCTCAGCGTATTGTACCCACTACTGTTGAAATAGTGGACATTGCCGGATTGGTAAAAGGTGCCAGCAAGGGCGAAGGTTTGGGCAATAAATTCTTAGCCAATATTCGCGAAACTGATGCTATTCTGCATGTGTTGCGATGCTTCGAAAACGAAAACATCACGCATGTGGATGGCAGCATCAATCCTGTTCGCGATAAAGAAATTATCGATATCGAGTTACAGTTGAAAGACCTTGAAACAGTGGAAAGCCGTATTTCGAAGGTTCAGAAACAGGCACATACCGGCGGCGAAAAGCAAGCTAAAGCTGTTTATGACATCTTGGTACAATACCGCAACGTTTTATTACAGGGAAAATCGGCCCGTACCGTAGAGCTCGACAAAGAGCAGAAAAAACTGGTCAAAGATCTTTTCCTGCTGACTGATAAACCGGTGATGTACATTTGCAATGTGGAAGAATCGGCAGCTGTAAACGGGAACGCTTATGTTGATGCGGTAAGAGAAGCTGTGCGGGACGAAAATGCTGAGATTCTGATTGTGGCTGCAGCAACGGAGGCCGATATTGCCGAACTGGAAACCTATGAGGAACGTCGGATGTTTCTCGAAGAAGCAGGCTTGTATGAATCGGGTGTATCGAGACTGATAAAATCAGCATATAAACTCCTCAATTTACATACTTTTCTGACAGCAGGGGTGCAGGAGGTGCGTGCCTGGACTTTTCATCAGGGATGGAAAGCACCGCAGTGTGCAGGAGTGATACATACCGATTTCGAGAAAGGCTTTATACGAGCTGAAGTAATCAAGTACGACGACTTTGTATACTATGGCTCTGAAGCTGCCTGCAAGGAAGCAGGGAAAATGAACGTAGAGGGTAAAGACTATGTGGTGCAGGATGGCGACATCATGCACTTCAGATTTAATGTGTAAAGTAAAACCAGCTATTCCCTGGTTTTACTTTACTGAGCATGTTGTTAAGCGCTGCTGATTATTTGCCTTTATTGATATCTGCAAAAATAACCTGAATCATCTGATCAACTGTCTGGAGCATTCTTTCCTTACCTTTTCTTGTGTCGAAATCAACATTACAGAACGTTGACCTCATTCGATGCAGAATCAGGTAATAAACACCACCAATGAGCATGGAAACAACCACATTCATATCCCAGCCTGAGTTTGCAAATTTTGTTTCGAGCAATCCGATAAGCGATTCGTTGATTTTTTCTCTCAACGTAGCAGTACGGCGGGTCACTTCGTTATCATCGGAAAGCTCCCAAACGAGCAACTGCTGCATCACCCTGTTTTTATATAGGGCTGTTATCAAATTCTTCATAATCCATCGAAGCGAATCTTCTTCGTTCAAATCAGCCGGAAGCAGTTCGGTGATACCAGCCAGCCAGTAATCGTACTTGCGGGTGTATTCATCAAACAATTCGTCGAGATTTTCGTAGCGTCTGTAGAATACAGATGCTTCGATTTTAGCACGTTGTGCCACTGCGGTGAGTGTCACATTAGCGAAGCCAACATCCTCAATGAGAGTAGTTACGGCATTCTGAACATCTTTCTCGAGATTCTCCCTCGTTCTGCGATGTCTTCTGGGTTTTCTTACTTTTTCTGCCATTTTGTTAAATTGTACCGAGAGTTTAACGTGTTTAAATAAACAAGAATTTCTAATTTTTGTTCAAAATTATAACAAATTTATTGTATTTCCAAATTTTAAAAGTCAATTTTTAAAAGTCTACCCGTTTCAGGATGAATGGTTATCCTGATTTGAGGTGTTTTAAGTACCGATTCGGACATTCCTGTAATTTCTCCCAGTTGAGGTATATATAAACTACTTTCGAAAAACGTCCTCACGCCATCCCCTACCCTGATCATGGTTTGGGCGGGAACAACGGTGTAGAGACCTATCGGGTCTGCAGTCCTTCTTTTTGTTGCATCAGCATCAGCAGCGTTCATTGGAATTCGTTCGGGGAGATATGTAACATGAAATGGTTCACCTCCCAAATCATCTTTAGCTACTACACCTCTTTTAGCAGATAAGCGAAAAAGAATATCTCTGAGCTTATCCTTTTCGGGGATTACGGCAATAACGTGGTATTCAGTTTCGGTAAGGGTACTACCAATAAAAAGTTCTGTAAGTTCTCTTTCTTTCTGATCAAGACCCTTAAGCATTATCTTCAGGGTTTCGGCATCGGGGGTTTTGTCCATATCACCTGCCAGTAATGCCAGACGGCTTGCGCGGATATCGTAAATCTGGCTTGCTGCGCCTTCGGCCAGTTTCGCTTGTGTTCCAGCCATCATAAATTCCCTGGTTAAAGGCAACAGCCCGGCATAATTTGTAACCGGAAGTTCCTGCACCACATTTACTTCCCTTTTAGTTTCGTTTAGCTGAGTTGCCATAGGGATATTTAACCCCAAAAGAATACCCTGTTCATCGACCACAAGTTTATTGAGTGAACCGCCCACCGTAGGCACAAATGAGAAACGTCGGGCAGGGTCGGGTATAGCTCTGGGCTGCATAGTGACTCCCTTAAAACTATATGCAATTTTTTCTTCCTGAACGATGCGGGAACCGCCCAGATAACGTTGTGCGTGGCTTGCGAAGATGCCCGGTTTTTCGGTTTTCTTTTCAATTTCAACGGTAAACACAAGTTCTGTTCTTGGCAGCGAATACTGCATGGAAGGAACACCTTCGGTCAGAGAGAAAGAACCCTGTGCATTGCCCGCTACTATCAAAACAAGGAAACTTGCCGCAAAAATAATTTTCTTCATAATTGCTTTCTATTTTTTCTTTCTACTGAATTTTTTTTTGGTTGTGGGAGTATTTGCCTGTTCTTCAGCAAATTTACGGCAGTCATCGGCAGTGAGTGTTGCAGGATCGATTTTGGCGGGAATTTTATAATTTTTTCCGTCAAAGGTGAAATACGGACCAAATCGGCCGTTAAGCACCTGATATTGACCTTTATCGCCAAGTTCGCAAATGATTTTATTTTTTTTGGCTTCTATCTGTGCCAATATGATTTCAATGGCTCTTTCGGGGGTAATAGTCATAGGATCATCGGCTTTGGATAAAGAGTAAAATGCCCCGTTATGACGAACATAGGGTCCGAAACGACCCACTGCAACTATCATCTCCTTATCTTCATAGACACCAAGCGTGCGTGGTAATTTGAAAAGCTCGAGCGCATCTTCGAGGGTTATACTCTCTATTGATTGATCTTTTTTCAGTGAAGCAAAAACAGGTTTTTCCTCTTCTTCGGACGACCCAATTTGAGCTATTGGACCAAAACGTCCGATTTTCACCGAGAGTCTCCGGCCTGATGCGGGGTCGGTTCCGAGAATACGTTCACCCACCTGTCGTTCCGAGTTTTTGAGTGTACTTTCGACTATGGGGTGGAAGGTCTTGTAAAAGCGGTCGATCGAATCTACCCAATGAATTTCTCCATCAGCAATGCTGTCGAATTCTTTTTCAATATCTGCAGTAAAATTATAGTTTAGAATATCAGGGAAATATTCGGTCAGGAAATCGGTCACCACCATTCCAATATCAGTAGGACACAATCTGCCTTTTTCGTAACCGGTATTTTCAGTCAGTTCCTGATCGGAAATTTTGCCATTTTTGATTTTTAAAAGATTGTACTGTCGTTTTTCGGCCGGTCGGTCGTTTTTCTCTACATACGAACGATTCTGGATGGTAGTAATGGTAGGCGCATAAGTCGATGGACGGCCAATACCCAGTTCCTCCAATTTTTTCACAAGGCTGGCTTCACTGTATCTTGCCGGGCGCTGTGTAAACTTCTGCTGTGCACTGATTTCGAGTGCCTCCAATGTCTGCTTGGCTGCCAAAGCCGGCAACACATCGGTTACTTCTGTTTCATCATCGTCGGTCGATTCGAGATATACTTTCAGAAAACCATCGAAAACAATCACTTCACCAGTTGCGGTAAAAGGATATTGAACAGAAGAACACTGAATGCTGATAGTCGTTTTTTCGAGCTGTGCATCAGCCATTTGTGATGCAATGGTGCGTTTCCAAATGAGATCGTATAGTTTCCTTTCCTGAGCAGCACCTTCAATACTGCGGGCATTCATATATGTAGGCCGGATGGCTTCGTGAGCCTCCTGAGCACCTTTGGTTTGCGTACTGAACTTTCTGATTTTCACATATTCTTCGCCTGCCATGGATATGATTTCGGCTTTTGCTGTATTGATAGCCATCGACGAGAGGTTGACCGAGTCGGTACGCATGTAAGTAATTCTCCCTGATTCGTATAAAGTTTGTGCTACGCGCATGGTTTGTGAAACCGAAAACCCAAGTTTGCGGGCTGCCTCCTGTTGCAGGGTTGATGTGGTAAAAGGGGGAGCCGGTGATTTTTTTGCCGGTTTGGTAATAATATCATTGACTGCAAAAGTGGCATTGCGGGTACTTTCGAGAAAAGCGAGGGCGTGTTCTTTCTTTTTAAAACGATGTTGTAATTCTGCTTTAAGTTCGGTGGGTTTCCCGTTTATATCCAATGTTTTCAGCAAAGCCACCACCCGATAATAGGTTTCGGCTTCGAACTGATTTATTTCGCGTTCCTTCTCAACGACCAGTCTCACGGCTACTGACTGAACACGACCTGCAGAGAGTGAAGGTTTCACTTTTTTCCACAAGACCGGTGAAAGTTCGAAGCCCACAATGCGGTCGAGTATGCGGCGGGCCTGCTGGGCATCCACAAGGTGTTCGTCGATAGAACGCGGGTTCTCAATGGCTCTGAGGATAGCCTCTTTGGTGATTTCGTGAAAAACAATACGTCGTGTATTTTCCTTGTTCAGTTTGAGTTCATCATACAGATGCCACGCAATGGCTTCTCCTTCGCGGTCTTCATCGGAAGCAAGCCATACAATTTCGGCTTCTTTCGAAGCCTTTTTCAGTTCCGAAACAACTTTTTTCTTATCTGTGGAAACAACGTAAACTGGTTTGTACTTATTTTCAAAGTCGATGCCTATTCCTTTTTCGGCCAAATCGCGGATGTGTCCAAAGCTCGACATTACTTTAAAATCAGCGCCAAGAAATTTTTCAATCGTTTTTGCTTTTGCAGGTGACTCTACAATTACCAGGTTTTTTGACATATATTCGAAAGTTTATAGCGCTTTTGTTTTAATCGGGTGCAAAATAACTAAAACTTATGCTTACCTTCCAAATTTTCAGCTATTTATTTTCATTTATTTAAATTAAACCACATAAGTCACATAAGTTCCCGAAACAACTGACCCGGGTTTGTCATTTTGATAAAAAAACTGACAGATCCTATAATGCGAATCAAAAACTTATGCAACTCATGTTATTAAGACTTCTCAACTATTCAGTTGGTTTCATCACCACTTCGAGCACATTGCCCTGATCGGTGAGTGCTTTCAGTGTTTTCTGAATCTTCTCAGCATTAAGCGCATCTATTGCAGCCTGATATTCATTGATATAATTCAGTTTATCCTGATAATAACGCTGGAGGGCAGACGACCACCAGTTATTCTCGCGCAAATCCTGGCTGTACTGTTTTAACATATTTTCCTTCACCTTCTGCAAATCATCTGCTCTTGGTCCGTTTTTCACAATTTCTTCCACTTCCTGATGAATTATTTTCATGAGTCGTTGTTGTTTTTCAGGATCAGTATCAAATTGCATCAGTACAGTAGCATCGGCAACAGGCACATTACTCAGCGAGCCTCTTACACCAACTCCGTAAGTACCACCTTCCTTTTCGCGGATACTTTCGAGATAACGCATATTCAGGATATTACCGATAGCTATCATGGCAGTACGGTTTTCAATATTATACGGAAGTGCTCCTGAATAAAGGATGAAATTCGACGCTTTATTGATCTCCATTTTTCTGCCGAAATGGTTGTTCACTAAGCCACGCGGCTTGCGGATTTTGTGGTCAGTAAGTTTTTCCTTTCCTTTCTTCGATTTCAGTCCACCAAGATATGTCAGCACTGCATCTTTCACTGCCTGATTTCCGGGGTCTATATTGCCTGTGAAGATGAAGGTGAAATCAGCAGGAACTGCAAATCTTTCTTTAAAAATTGCCAATGCTCTTTCCTGGTTGAGTTTATCGATAGCTTCGAGACTGAGCAATACGGTTCTCGGATGGCGGTTATTGATCATCAGGTTCACCGAATCGCTGAAGGATTTGCGGGGATCGCTGGCTATATTGCCGAGTGAAGCTTTGTACATATTCACCAAAGCAGCAAAGGCATCATCATCTTTGCGCGGGGCTGTAAAATAAAGATAAACCAACTGCATCATCGTTTCGAAATCGGCCACCGACGATTTACCTGAGAAACCTTCATCGTACATACCGATGGAGGGTGAAACAGAAGCAATTTTTCCGGTAAGCACTTTATTGAGTTCCACAAGGGAATAGTCGCCCACCCCATTGTTTGTTACCACATTGACAGCGAGGGTGGCCGATACCATATCTTTAAGGTCTTTCACTTTCGAAATACCGCCTTCGCTGAAGGAGGTCATCAGAATTTCATCTTTCTTGAATTCTGTAGGTCTGAAAACCACTCTAATTCCGTTGGAAAGCACCCATTCTGTTGTGGTCATGGCCTTATTTACAGTAGTTTTTTTCAGTTTACCCGCTTTAGGAACTACTGATAAGAGCGGTTTATTCATATCTTCTTCGACAGGAGCAGCAATTTCGGCGGTTTTAACTCCTGCAATAGCTGATAGTACTTCACTATCAGATGGGATGATAACATTTTCCTTGTCGGGAGCCATGAAGGAAACAATCAGATTTTCATCCCGAACATAACTCTTGGTTGCCTGATTTATCACATCAGCTGTGATGTGTGGCATCATCATTTTAAAAGTATTGAATTCCCACTCGATACCCGGGATTACTTCCTGACTGAGGAAGTGGCGCACATACTCGCGAACCAGATCCCGATTGCGTTGATTTTCGCGATCGTTATAGGCATTTTCAAGCGATTTCAGAATATCTGTTTTGGCTCTTTCCACTTCCGACGCAGTAAGTCCGAAGCGACGGAATTTTTCTGCTTCCATCAGCAATGCCTGCAATCCCTTCAATTCCTGACCTTCCCTTGGTACGACTAACATCTGAAAAGCATCCTTGGATTTAAACAGTTCGCCATACTGAGCATAACCTCCTACAAATGGAGCGTCGGCACGTTGGGTTATTTCTTCGAAACGGTAGCCCATCACTGTTGATACAATACTATTAACCACACCCATCATATAACCAGCCATCGAAAGTTTTAGCTGATCGGGTAATACATCGTGTTTATATTCGAGTTCGATGCGGGTCATGCGGGCTTCGCGGTCGCGCACCCTCGAAATGATGGGCTCCTGATTGTCGTAAATAGGATAAATAATACGTTCGGCAGGGTTTACCGGTGCCGGGATATTGCTGTACAACTTTTTGATTTTAGCCTCAATCTGATCCACATTGATATCACCTACAATTACAATAGCCTGTTGATCGGGGCGGTACCATTTCTGATAATAATCGCGCAAAGCCTGATAGGAAAAATTGTTGATAACGGCAGTATCGCCTATCACATCTCTTTTAGCATATTGTGAGCCCGGATACTTTTGAAAATTCGAAGCTTTCCACATGCGACGGTCGGCTCCTGCACCTGTACGCCATTCCTCGCGGATAACGCCTCGTTCCGAATCAATCTCTTCTTCGAGCAGCGAAATAAAACCCGACCAGTCGTGCAACACAAGCAAAGCGCTGTCGATGATACCTTCACGATTGGTTGGCACATCCGACAGATTGTAAACTGTTTCGTCGAGCGATGTATAGGCATTGATATTGGAGCCAAACTTCACTCCTATTTTCTCGAAATATTCTATTATCATTTTTCCCGGGAAATTTTTTGTGCCATTGAATGCCATATGCTCCAGAAAATGCGCCAGTCCGTTTTGGTGATCCTCTTCGAGGATGGCACCCACATTCTGAGCGATGTAAAACTCGGCCCGTTCTTTCGGCAACTGGTTATGACGAATGTAATAGGTAAGCCCGTTATCCAGTTTTCCAAAACGGATTTTCGGATCCATGGGTACGGGCGGCATTTGTTGAGCAACAAGACCTGTGGCAAACACCATCAGGATACACATTAACAAAATTCGATTTAACTTTTTCATTTTTACGGATTTATTATTTATACGTGAAAGAAATGCAAGTAGTTTAAGTATCTTTAATGAGTAAGTAACAGGAAGAAAATAATGTCATATTTTAAACGCATTTAAAAACAACATAAATAATTAATTGATGCTCTTTTGAACGTCTTTTGTACTTTCATTCGGTTGTTTAGCCCGCTAAACGCCCTCACTCAAGTCCAAAATCCATTTCAAAATAGCTATCAAAAATTACGACATTATTTTCTTCCTATTACTTAATTACGGTTACGAAGCGGCAAAGTAAGAGATATTTTTCAGAACAAACAAGATTTTTCGGGATAAATTTACATTTTTTAAACAATCAACAATGGCTTGCAACACGGGACTAACAATGTTGGGAAAAATGAACAAGCAATCGCAAATGATAACCACTATGAAAAATCAGAAAAAAACCGATGTCATGAACACGTACTTTAAGTAGAAATCATAACTTTGCCAAAAAAACATCATATGCTCCGATTCGAATACTGTGATTATAACAATCCGGCACATTGTGCAGCTTTGGTTTCGCTTCTAAATCATTACATGGAAGACCCCATGGGCGATTATCCACCACATGACGAGGCCAGGCAGTTGCAACTGATAGAAGGGATGAAAAACCATCCTACAGCCGAAGTTTTGCTGATGTTTGTGGAAGATGAACCTGCAGGATTAGCAACGACTTTCATCAATTTTTCCACTTTCGCAATCAAACCCTATTTATACATACATGACGTTGTGGTGCTGAAGGAGCACAGGGGAAAAGGACTGGGGAAAGCGCTTATTTCAGCACTTATCAGAATTTCAGAGGAAAGAAATTACTGCAAATTAACCCTGGAAGTTCGCGAAGATAATCCCAAAGCGCAACAGGTTTATCGCTGTCTGGGATTTGACGAATGCGAACCCAGGATGTTGTTCTGGACAAAAAAACTGATTGCCGATTTATAAAAACTTTGAATCACTTTTCTGCAAGCGCTTCAATACTAATGCCACCTCAGATCAGGACAGATGCACACCCGGCCGGATTAGTCTTTCGATATCAGGTTGAATTTCCGATTTGGCTGCAAAAACACATCCCTTACGATCCCAAATTCCTTACATCCTCTTTTGGTCAACAGAAAACATACAGGGAAAGCTGAATTTCAGCAAATCTTCTACATAGGGCATCAGCATGGTACAACACATTCAATGCCCGTAAGCACCGACAATCAGAAACTCTGAAAATGCGATTTTTCAATCACCAGAGACACAGACAGAGCACTGAGTATACCGTTTAAATAGCGGGATTATCATGATTGAGCCGGATTCATCTGTGATTGATGTTGAAATTTATAGAACCTGCGTTTTATACCGGAATACTCCTTCCTGATTCTTAATTATAAGCAAGAAAATTCCGGTGAAATGCATCGGGAGTGTAATTTCTGATTGGTAAGATTGCTGTTGATGTATTATTCTGCCGGAATAATCATAAACAGCAATGTGGCTTTGCGATTTCATCCCGCTAATCCGCAAATGTCTTTCGGCACTAATCACTTTAATATCTGATTCCGGATTCACATATTCCAATGATGAAGGAGAAGCAGGTTTCAGCAGACGTATAAAAAACACGCCACCTGCAACATTACCGGCATTTATACCCTGAAACTTCACTGTGATGATTTGTTTTCCTTCAACCAAAGCGTTTGGAATTTTATATTCAACAGGAACAAACTCGTTTCTGTTCCATTTGCCCACAATATTTTCGGTAGCAATAACATGATCATCAATTAAAATATTAAATGTACGAGTCCCTGTTTCATTTCCCCAGTAAAGTACCCAAAGCGACAAATTGGTCAGTTGTTTGGTTTCCAACTCATAACTAAAAAAACCTCCATCACGTGAATCTCTCCAATATTCATTCATGTGAATTCCCGAGAATGAATTGAGAGTTTTCATGTTGTGATCAACCTCAGGCTGTTGTTCGCCGGTGGCTACCCGATCAACGGTACGCGATTCGAGTGCCATCTCTGCCTGATCAATGAATGAGATACTATCAAGGTACGACTGATACTGATTTTTACTAAGGTTGAGCCAATACATCATGTATCGTGAGTCGTGAATTTTGTAAAATGGCTCCAATATCAGGGCCGAGTCTCTTGCTGTAACGAACAACCCTTCAGCTTTAAACTTCAGGGATTCACCATCCGCTTTGGTAATACCTGCAGATAGAACTTCGCGGTCACCAACCAATACAGGAGCTTTATAGAGCGGTCGTTGTGCTCCGCTTGCTATATGCCCCCACCTGCTGTCATCAGCCACCAACCCGGCTAAATCGGCTGCATCCGTTCTTGCACCAAGCAACACCGGACCATACATCACCGCCACATACTGCGGCACATTTGGAAGCGACTCAATGCGGGCGTGCATTGGCAAATAAACTTCAATTACATCGCCATTATTCCAAAGGCGATTAATGGCAATATATGTTTGAGGTTTGGCATTAATTTCCAAGGCATTACCATTAATTTTTATTTTTAGGGCTCCTTCTTTCACCCAATATGGCGAACGAATGTTTATGGTCAGTTGCACAGGCGATGCTGTATTAATGATTAACTTAGTCTGCTCTTCTTCGGGAAATTGAGTTACCTGAGTTACAGTAAGTTTTTTTTTCTTCCAGTCTAATTTTGACCCCATAAACAGATTTACAAACAAAGAATCATCACGGTGAGTGTAAATAAACTCTCCATACTTACCATGGTTTTCCATTCCTGTACCCACACAACACCACATGGCATTGTTGGGGGAAGAATAAACACGGTAATGTTGCGGACGAGCCGGTGTAAAATACACATAACCTCCATGTTCGGGATGTTGAGTTGATAAAATATGATTGTAAAGAGCTCGTTCGTAATAGTCGGCATACTCTGCCTGAGGATTAACTCTGAAAAGGTTGCCGGTAAGTTTAAGCATATTGTGGGTATTACATGATTCGGGTCCCTCAATGTCATGAATTAATTCCACAGAAGCAGAGATGGCTGGAAAATGTTCTCTGCGGCTATTTCCACCGAACGACAGACTACGGTTTTTGATTACACTGTTCCAGAAGAACACCGATGCCCGTTGATAGGAAGCATCTTTGGCAAGTTCGGCTACACGCTGGAATCCCACCACTTTGGCTATCTCTGTATTGGCATGCTTATTATTCAGATTATCAATGTTGCCAGCCATGCTATTAAGCAATACTTTGTGCGAAAACCGCCGTGCTGCAGCAAGATATCTGGCATCACCGGTAATCTGAAAAGCATCTGCAAATGTTTCGTTCATTCCCCCGTATTCTATTCCCAACATCGACTCCACCTGTGCATCACTCATATGCGATGTTATATTAATTCCCCAATCACAGAAATCGATAAATGCCTGTTTGGCAATTGCATTATTGCCATATAGCCACGCATCGCGTAACCCTGCAAAAGTTTTGTGAAGATTGTACCAGGGCACCCATGCATTGTTGAAGGGCGACATATTGCCATTTTTAAAACTACTCCAGATATTGACACTGGAAGGAACCGCACCTGCATAACCCACACCCCAGGCAGGTGAGTTGGCAGCATGAGCCAACTGACAGGTTCGCAGTTCAGAGACCATATAATTCATGATACGAAGACAGGTAGTGTCGCCTGTTGCAGCATAGTGAATAGCCATAGCTGATAGATAATGCCCACCAATATGACCGTCGAGCCCTATCCAGTTAGGATAACTCAGAGCTTTGGCAGCCAATCCTGCTTCCTTGCGATAAGGAGCTAATAAGCGATCCACATCGTACTTGAGCAAATGTTGAATATTCAATTCCATGGCTTGTTTAAAAGGACCATCATGCAATTCCACATCACCAAGTGGGAAGTGATCATGGTAAAGTTTATCCTGTTGTGTTCCGGAGTTAAAGGAGATTGTCTGATATTGAATTGAATATGTTTTCTTTGTGTTACCATCCAGGGCTGTTACTACGATGGTGGATATACCCGAACCAGAACTCAGGTCAACAGGTTCAGTTCCGGTTACAGTCACTCCGGCAACTGTAGGAATAGCCACAGGAAAAATAGTCTGCATTCCTGACGGTATCGTTACTGTATAATTA
>CAYGJI010000066.1:0-18111 GCA_964350125.1 uncultured Paludibacter sp.
ATGCTCTTTTGAACGTCTTTTGTGCTTTCATTCGGTTGTTTAGCCCGAAAAATTGTATTGAAATACAACGATTGATTACTTCTTGTGGAAAAGGAATGTTTTTTGGCTGTTTTCAGAAGTAATTAGCATCACATATACTCCGGATGGTAAAAAAACTTCAGGATTAATCAAATCCCCATTTTTAACATCCTGCTTAACATATAGTTTTTGTCCCTGAAGATTTAATATTGCTAACGAATGAACTGCTACTTTTTCCGGAAATTGAATCGTAAAAGAAGACTGAAATGGATTTGGATAAACAGAAATTTCATCACGATATGATGTGTTTTGGCTTCCGGATGCAAGATTCCACATTGCGGGAATTTTTTCGATGTATTTGAGTGAAAGTTCCGAGTTATAAATGCGGACTTCATCAATTGTGCCTTTGTAATTGTAATTGGTTTCTATTTCGTCTTTTCGACCAAGTGTAATACTTTTATGCGTTGTCCCGATTGATCCACTGTGTGGTTTCCATGCTATCAACTTGCCGTTTCGGTATAATTCGAGCGAATAGCCGGTGTATTGTGCGGTATAATGTACAAATAAAACGGGTTGCAATGGTGTATCATCATCTACATCGACAATTCCCATTGAGGTTTTAAGTGTCCAGCGCATTTTACGTTCGGGTATGATGGACATTTTAAAGCGCTCTTCATAACTGCCATGAGAGATAACAAACTGTTCGCTACTTGCTAATTCCTCAGGCTTTATCCAAAGTGAAACTGCCAGTTTTTCAGTAAAATTAAGTTCAGGGTCATTGGGTGTAACAAGGTACTGATTACTGTTGGAAAAAGCATATGCGCTGTTGGCATTTCCCCGCTGATCGGCAACCATCAACGCACCGTGCGAAATTGCATGAAAGCGATTCAGCACAGCGTTACTTGTGCTGCCGTTAAAAGGATAATAAATAACAAGCCCACCCGGGTTTGATTCCGAAAGCATGTCCTTTACCAGCACATGATGCGTTTTGGTAACGTTTCCGAGCAGGTTGCTAACCGTTAGGGTGAGTGAATAAACTCCAGGCACGACGGGCAATTGCCACACAGGCGAGAGGGTTTCGCTGTTCAACAAAACGCCGCCGTTAAAAGTCCAGTTGAAAGTAGCTGTATGTGGGCTGATGGCCACTTCAGGCGTAATCAGTCCGGAAGTGGGAAAAGGGCTTATTCCTGAAAAAGTAAAATGAGTAATTTGCGGAGGAACTTCACCGGCAGGTGCTACAATGATGTTGATGGCATGACTTCTGGCGGTTCTGAAGTTTGCAGTAACTTCGCATCTGATGGCATAGGTTCCGCTTGTGGCAGGAGCTGTCCAGTTCAGGGTCGCACTGTTTGCTCCACCGATGAGCGTTTCATTCTGAAACCACCTGTATGTTGTTGTCCCAACGTTGTTTTCGACCATGCAATTAAAGGTGACTATGCCGGGCGTTACTATGCGGGTGACATCCGATGTAAAAGCTTTGATCCGAAGTGGATTCGTGTAATTGTAGCCGAAATGATAGTCCATCACACCACCACCAAACACTTTACGGATACGTCCTACGGTTTGTTTACTTTGTGCTGGGGGTATAATAACCAGTATACGAGTTGCTTTGGCATTAATAGTAAAATTTGCGGTGCCACTAACATTGGTAGCCAACACTGTTTCGGATATGGCATCATATAGGTCGTATGTCCCTGTCGGTAAGGCTATTCGTACGGTTTGTGCAGTACTTTCGGGGTTGTAATACAAATAAGTAGGATAGGTATTTTCTCCTCTGAAATCGGTTTTGTTCAGGTCTATCTGCAGGATAGCTTCCACATTGGTTTTGCTGATGATAGAGGCTAAGTAACCCACACTTGAACCGCTGTAGAGCGATAAATCGGTACTTGCCCAACCTCCTTTCACTGCATCGCCAACAGCAAAGGGTGATATTCCGTTAGCGGTCTGTTTCATCGCTTCAAACGGAATGCATGCGTTTGTATCGTATTGTTTTGCCCAATTGTTTCCGGCAGTGTGTTGGTTTGCCTCAGGTAATCCATTTGGATAAAACAGCCTACTGGCATTGGCCACATTGAGTATCCATTTGCCGATTGCACGCGCATATCGTTTATCGTATTTGGCAACAGGAGCTAAGGCTGCGGCATGCTGAAAACCATTCATCACAAAAGCATAGTCATTGCCTCTATCGTTTGCTTCTCCTATTAATCCGGCTACATCGTACCCATTCCAGTTGCCTACAATGGTTCCCCAACCTCGCAAAGTGCCGACGCCCGAAGAAAAGGTCCAGTTGAGCATTTTATTGATGTTGTAGTTGGTTCCTTCCACGGCATTCATTCGGGCTGCAGCGACAATGCCATAGGGCAGTTGAATTTCATAAGCGGGGTTTTTAGTCCAGTTTTGCAAAAAATCAAGTGCCAGTTCAGCACCCTGCAAGTATTTGACATCTTTCGTTTCAATGTAAGCCTGATACAGTATCCAGGCAATTGTTCCCGCCGATTCGGGCTCGGGAACGCTTTCTGAATTGGGTAAACCTGTGATAAGGTTAAATGCTCTGTAATTCATGGATGGTGCAGTCCAGGGTTGCAAGTTTGCACCCAGTTTGAAAAGCACTTCCAGTTGGCGGTCGGCTATGGTAACAAACTGTCCGGCAAAATCGCGATCAGCATCAGGATACAGGGCGTAAAGCTGATAGAAAAACACATTCGGCATCAGTTCATACCACCAATCGTGTCCGGTAACACTGCTGTAGTTGTTCAGGTAAACGTTTTGTCCATTTTTCAGATTGAAAAAATCTTTCAGTTTGATTACCCAATTTGTTTGCAGATGATTTGTTTTGTCAACTCCTACCAGCGTTGCGCCTACAACCGCAGGAATGATGTTAATGGCTTCAGCAACCTGGCCGCGGTTACTTTGTCCAACATAGGTATCCATGCGGATGTGCTGAATGTTGCTGAAGTTGATTCCCCCAGCAGGGTTGATGGTTGTAAATGGGAGGTGTGTCCCGGTTTTTGAAGTATCAAATACAAACGCATCGTAATCCAATGCTACTTGTTTCCAATCGCGCATGAGGAAAGGCGTCGGTTTGTCGGGCATCAGGCTGATTCGGGGGATATCAATCTGTTGAGCGTAGATGTTGGAAATGCTCTGAATAATCAAAATCAGAACCAGCAATCTTTTTATTAACATTTTCAAAATCTTGAATTTAATTTATTTTTCTACTCTCCGATAAACCAAAAAACGATTGGTTTTTAGGTTCTCTTCGCCCATTAAAATTTCGGCTTGGCGTGGAACTTTTACTATTCGATCAGCGCCAAAATTAACCAAAACGGTCATCAGGGTGTCATTGTATTGTCTTGTAAACGAAATGCAATCGTTTTTGATTGACAGCTTTTTATAATTACCGTATTGCAGGGTTTTTTCTTTGTTGCGCAATGCAATCATGGCTTTGTATTTAGCAAGCATTGAATTTGGATTTTTCAGTGCGTTTTCAACAGTAATTTCGTTTCTATTGTCGTGTAACTTTATCCAGGGCTTTCCTGTTGTAAATCCGGCATTATCACTATTATTCCATTGCATCGGACTGCGCGATTTATCGCGGATTATCGTGACTTCCGAAATTAAAATTAAACACAAGATCTAATAAGTCAGGCGATTGAAATTGCCTGAGAATGTTGATCTGGTAAAAAACAGATGCCTTCCACCATTTATTCCGGGATTCAGCGTTTGGAGATGCTGTTAGCATGTAGCTTGATAAACTGAAAATCAATAAGATGCTGACAAAATAATTCATTTCAAATTCGGAAATTTTTTAAAAAATTAGCTGAGAAAAAAAGGGGCCTGGCTGCAAAACCAAGCCCCTTTGGATAAAAATTATTTATCTATAAACCGCAGGAAAGTTAATCTTTCTCTTCGTTATACAATTTTGCTACTTGTCCGTTGGTCAGAGCAATTTTGTACAATTTGAGTTCATCCATTGCACCTGCAAAGTAATCCCAGGCAGCAGGTGTTTCTGACCACGACCAGTTCCATTCGGCTTTTGCCTCAGCGTAGGTTGTACATGCTGCAATCATTAAAGGCAGGGTGTTTTTGTATTGCCATGGTCCTGTACCGGTTAAACCGGGTTTTGTGGTAGCTGTCCATTCCATGGTATTAACGCCGTTCACATAGAATGTCAACACTTTGGTATTGAAATTAAGTGTTACAACCAAATGCGTCCATGTTAGATTTGGAGCTGAAAAATCGGCCTGATTGTCGGCATCTACCCAACCATCGGCATTGGTATGCACGGTAAAGAATGGTTTGTTTTGTTCTTGTAATTGGAATTTCCATGAGTTCCAATAGTTGTATGACATGATGTAATTGCCGGCTCTTGTTATATCTGGTCTAACCCAAACAGCAATTGAAAGCTGACTACCCATCAAGTCACTGGCTGCATAGTCGCTGATTTGTAAATGAGAACCGTTGTTGAAATGCATGGCTTTACCCACTTTTCCTGTTACAAAACTCGGGAAATTGGTTGCTGTTCCAAAAATTTCAGCAGGACCTTTTTTCAGAACTGCTGTCCATCTTTTTCCGGTTGTAGTCAATTGCGTTCCTGCACCTTCTTCAAAGCTCAATCCCATAACCAGTGCGGTTGCCGGTATGGCATCGTAGGCAGCAGCAAGGAAAGTTTCGCGGGCAGCACGCAGCTGAACCACCAAGTTGTCAACCGCTGTTTGTGTAATTGATTTGTTGGCGAGTGCAGTTTTAACTGTTGCAAGCACGTTTCTAAAAGTGGTGATGGCTTCCTGTGGATAATCGGCAATTTTTGCTCCATCCGAAATGGTCTGGCAAGAGTCGATTAAAGCAACAAGTGCAGTGGTATCCGCAGGATCAAGTTCATCGGGATCACAACTGGTCATAACAGTTGAAAGCATCAGGATAGATGCTAATGCAATAAATGCACTTTTGAAAAAATTTTTTTTCATGATTACTAAAAATTTAATTGTTGTTGAAATTGGGTTAGTTTTTAATTGATTTGTTTATTGTAAAGCTTTATTGGTGTCGAGTTCTGATTGCGGAATAGGAAAATAAAAGCGCGGCTCCACCCATTTGAAATCGGCACCAAGAGCTGCCTCGGCTGTTTCTTTACCCCACCGCATAAGGTCGAAGAAGCGATGAAATTCGAATCCGAGTTCTTTTCTTCTTTCATTGCGGATGACAGCCCTTAAAGTTGCCGTTGTGGCTGCCATAGTGGGTGCAAGCCCTGCACGGGCACGGACTTTATTCACTTCAGCAGCCGCTTTCGTTACAGCATCTGTTCCACCTGCTTCGTTGATGGCTTCAGCTTTCATCAACAGGATGTCGGCAAACCGAATGACGTGGTTGGGTACGGTCGACTGACTTTTAGCGAGGCCTTTCGTCATATCTTCGTTGTATTTTTTAACCAGATAACCGGTTGCTTCCGACCAGGCAGGATTGAAGGTCGTGTTGTTGAACCATGGTTTTCCTTGTCGTCCGATAGAAACATCGAGACGAGGATCATCCTGATTGGCAATGGTTTTTTCGGTGAATGCATCTACATAGTTTTGCGTGGGAGCATTGAAAAAGTAACCACCTTCAGGCGAGGGAGCAAACCACACGTTCAGGTTATTGCCGAGCGATACTTCGGTGTTGTTGATAAAACGCAAACCAAAAATCACCTCCACACTATCCTCCGCACCTGATTTGAATAAGTCGCTATAATTTTTGAGCAAATTGTATGTCTGTAAGTCTTCGAGCGATTTGATGCTTGCCAGACTTTCTGTATATTTCTTCTGATACAACTGCACTTTGGCCAACAAAGCATAAGCAGCACCTTTGGTTATTCTTCCCTTTTCAGCCGAATATTGAACCGGCAACACGGGAATTGCGTCTGTAAGGTCTTTTTCAATCTGTGTATATATCGTGCTCACTTCACTCAGACCGACATAAATGGCAGCAACGGTGTTTTGAGGCTGTAGTTTCAGAGGCACTTTACCGAAGATATTTGTCAGGTTGAAATAGCTGTAAGCACGTAAGAATTTTGCTTCGGCTATGAGTCGGCTTTTAAGATTGCCTTCCATGGTGATGCCGGGTATATTCGCGATGGCATTGTTGGCGCGCGATACTGTTTCGTAAGTTGATTGCCAGTAGGTGTTCAGGACACCATTATCCGATTTAGCCGAAAAATCGTTGATGGCATTGATGTCGGCCTGATCACCGGCGTTACCGCCCTTCACCGCATCGTCGGATGCCACATCGCCAAAAATCCACAGGGTATTACCATACAGGGAGTTGTAAATGGCATTTACGGCCATAGTAGCATTTTCAGCCGAAGTATAAAAATTTTCGGAAGTATATTCACCTTTGAGATCTGTTGTCAGGAAATCGTCGCAAGACATCCATGACATGGCCAACAGCACGAATGTTGAAATATATAATTTTGTTTTCATGTGGTATAAATGTTAGAAGGTTAAGTTAATACCAAATGTAAAAGCCATCGCCACCGGATAGGTACCCCAGTCGATCCCATTGGCCATATCACCTTCGGAAGCGGAGTTTGTACTTACTGTCATTTCAGGGTCTAATCCCGAGTAACGGGTAAGGGTGAACAAGTTGGTTCCGGCCACATAACATCTCAGGTTTTCGATGCCGAGTTTTTTGGTATTTGGAATCGTGTATCCAATTTGCAAATTCTTGAGTCTGAAGTAAGACCCATTTTCCAGAAAACGGGAAGAAGCAATCACATTGTTCGATTTAGCTGCCCAGGAGGCACGGGGTTGGGTGTTCGACGTTCCTTCGCCTGTCCAGTGCTCTCTGTAATATCGCTCGGTAACATTAAATCCGCGGTAAAAACCTTCGATATCAAAATTAACCTGAGAGAAGATTTTTTGTCCGAAAGCCCCCTGGAAAAACATCGAAAGATCGAAGTTTTTGTAATTACCTGCCAAATTCAGACCGGCAGTAAAAGTCGGGATAGCGCTTCCGAGGAAGGTGCGGTCTTTGGCATCAATCACGTTATCGTCATTCTGATCCACATATTTCACATCACCGGGTTTGATGTTATTTCCCTGAAATGCTGATGTGAACACTTCGATGTCATTCTGGAAAATACCATCCATTTCGTAAAGGTAGAAGGACCCAATAGGATAACCCTCTTGTGTACGTGTGGCAAAAACACCCGTATCGACTCTTCCTGCGAAGTAAGGGAAATCGAGTTTCAGCACTTTATTGCGGAGATAACCTGCGTTTAATGCGATATTAAATCCACCGTTGGGGTAGTTCTTGCGGTAGAAAACCTCGAGATCGACTCCGGTATTAAGTACATTACCAGTACTGTTTATCTGGAATGGAGATGCATTACCGATGGATGGAGGTAGCGATGCCGGCAACAACATATCATGGGTAACTTTGTAGTAATAATCAAGCGTAACTCCCAGCGAGCCTTTCAAAAATTCCAGGTCGGCGCCGAAGTTGAACTGATTACTGGTTTCCCATTTCAGTTCGGCATTTCCGAGTTGAGTTTGAGCATAACCATTGTAACTTTTACCGCCGAATGTGTAATAATAATTGTATCGGTAACGATCGGCATAGGCATACAGTGGTATGTTCTGGTTTCCGATGGAACCGTAGCCTGCCCGGAGTTTGAGTTTGTGAATTTCTGGTAATTTCTGCATGAATTCCTCTGTTTCCACATTCCAACCTCCGGAAACAGAAAAGAAAGTACCCCATTTATTCCCATCACTAAAACGGGAAGATCCATCACGACGCAGTATACCCGATAAGTAGTATTTTTGATTGTAGTTATAATTGACATTAGTAAAGAATGAAACAAGGGTTGATTCCCAAACAGCCTGATTAATGTTGGTTCTGCTGGAGCCCATCCCAAGATACAAAAAGTTGGGATCCGTGTTCAAAAATTCACTTTCGCTTCCATACAAACCGCTACCTGAGTTTTTAATCGCCTCTGCTCCTGTCATGTATGAAATGTTGTGTAGGTCGTTCAGCGTAAAGTTATAATTCATTGTTGTATTCACTACCCAGTTCAAATTATCCACGGTCGAAACTGATAATCCATTGGGAGAATTTATTCGGTTAGCAGTTCCCCAAGTCATGTCATACACCCTATTTACGGTATTATTGTAATCAATTCCGGCTGTTGTTTTAAGTATCATGTTTGCCGGTAAAGTAATCATCATGTTTGCTGTAGCCAGTAAAGTTTTCATTTTTCTTGTTCTGTCGGTGTTCGCAGTTAATCCTTCGGGACTGTATCCATCGCCAAAAAAAGAATTATATACTGAATTGCCATAATATTCTGAAGGTAAATCCACAATACTGCCGGTGGTATTAAAGACCGGGATGGCCGGATTGCGGAAGAGCGCATAACGTACCACGCTGCCACCTTCACCTGAAAAACCATCGCCAGAACTTGACACAAGGCGGTTGTCAGATATTCCTCCACTGATATTCAGTCCGACTTTCAACCATTTTTTTACCTGAGAGTTGATGTTTGAACGAATATTGCTTCTGGAATAATTGGTGTTTTTGATGATTCCATCCTGCTTGTATATTGTTCCTGAAAACAAGTACTGTGTTTTGTCGCTTCCCCCGCTTATTGAGATTTCATGCGACTGGAAAGGAGCAGTGCGGAAAATTTCCTCCAAATGGTTTACATTCGGGAAGTCTTTAACCCAGTCTCCTTCGATGATGGAGCGTTTCACCACAGAAGTGGCATTATCGGCCCTGGCTGCTTTGTTGTACATGCTGATGTATTGCTCTGTAGTTGCCATTTTGGTCAGTTGCCCGTGTTGTTGAAAACCCAATTGGGTATTGAAAACGATTTTTGCCTCTCCCGATTTTCCGCTTTTAGTTGTTATTAGCACAACCCCGTTGGTAGCACGGGAACCATAAATTGCTGCAGAAGAAGCGTCTTTCAATACAGTTATACTTTCAATCTCGTTTGGAGATATGTTGTTTAGTGCTCCTTCAACCGGAATTCCATCCACAATATAAAGCGGGTCGTTACTCAGGCTGATGGAGTTAACACCACGGATACGAACCGAAATCGGTGCTCCCGGTGCTCCGGTTTGTGCTGAGACACTGACTCCTGCAACACGCCCCTGCAATGCAAGCTGGGTTGATGCCACAGGAATTTTATTTAGTTCGGAACTTTGTATCTTGCTGATAGATCCCAGTACGTCCCGTTTCCTTTGTACAGTATATCCTACAACCACCAGTTCGTCGATGATTTGCGCATCCACTTCCAATGCGATGTTTAATAATGGTTCGCCGGCATAGTTGATGGTTTTTGTTTTGTAACCAACGTATGAAAACCTTAAGCTGGCATTCCGCGCAACCGCTATGCTGAAATCGCCATCAAGACCGGTTACAGTGCCGCTGCGAGTCCCTTCTATCAAAATACTTACACCAATAAGAGCTTCACCTGATGATGCATCCCTGACCACGCCATTCACCTGGGTGAGATTTTGGGCATTTAATATCAACACCACACCACTTAATATGAATAAAAATATTGCCTTTTTCATGATTTAAAAAAATAAAAGTTGGTTACTGATAAGCAATTACATGTCCATTCGCTATTAAACGATTGTTTTTATGCACAATGCGTGTTCCGGCCGGAAGTTCTGTCAGAACCCTGGCTTGATTCGCCGGAATTTCGATCCGGGTGGCACTGTTAATTCCGCGGGCCACGTATTCCTTCGCAACGATGTCAAATACATCTGCCATCCCTGACGGATGATAAGTAACGGCCTTTGTTTCGGGATGCGGATTATAATACAGATACACCGGGTAGGGCCGTTGTGCATAGAAATCGGTGGTGTTGCAATTGAGTCGTAATATTTGCGGGATATCAGTCGTGTCAATCATTGCTCCATAAATACCTACCGGCGAAGTACTGTACAAACTGAACATGCTTTCTTTCGGATTTTTCGGGTTCCAGTTCGGGCCATCACCTAAAGCAACCGGATGTACGCCTTTCAGTTCAGGCTTGTTAAAGAGGTCTTCATATCTTAGTCCTTCGTATGCAATAATAGAGTTGGTGAACTCTTTCAGCTCCGGAAGCCACTGATTTTTATCATCAATTTCATCCGGGTAAAAGAGCCGCGACGCATTCACATTGTTCAGCATCCATTTTCCGATGGCATTGGCAAATTGTGGTTCGTATTTGACAAGCGGCACTAATGGCCAGGCCATTTTTATACTGTTCATCAGAAATGCATATCCGCCACCATCAATAATGCTACCCTGCAAACCACTTACGTCATATTTACCCCATTTACCCACGATGACTCCCCAGCCGTGACGCCCGTTCGGATTTTTACATCCATCGAAAACCCAGTTGATCATTTTCTCCACATCATAGTTAGTGTCCTGTTCGGCATTCAGTCGGGCAGCGGTGTAAATTCCCATAGGCAGCAATATCTCATAGAACCGGCTTTCTTTCTGATTGTTGAGCGCAGCAATGGCCGATTTGGCATGTTTCAGGTAACGTTCGTCTTTGTATTTTTGATAAGCGGAGTACAATACATAACCATGGCCGCCCGCAGCATCCTGTTGGAGGGGAATGTGATTAATCATCCCTTTCATCTGACTGTAATCGAAATAGGAATAATCATAATTCCCGTTAAGTATTGAGTCTGCTTTTACAAATTGCTCTGCAATAGCACGTTGGATATAATCGGCATTATCAACATCGGGGAAAACATCCGAAACTGCGTAATACAAAACATTCGGGAATACATCGTACCACCAGTCGCGACCGTAACCTCCTCCCAACATTGCTACTTCAGGATTGGTATTATTCATCACAATGTTCCAGCCATTATCCGAGTTAAAATAATTCTGAACCATCTTCACGTAATTATACCCGTTTTGCTGTGTTTTATCGATGCCCATGAGCCCTGCTCCCAAAATGGCAGCCAGCGAATTTAAACTTTCGTGAAACTCGCCATTGTTGTTTTTTGGACCCTGCCTTGCATCATGTATGGCTGTATAAAGCCCAAAGGTAATTTGTGGTAAGTTGCGCTGACTGTTATCCAACCAAATCATGGTTCCTGCAGGTAGCTCCGGATTAAAATCAAATACATACGCATCAAAGCTTTTCGCCTTTTGTTTCCAGTCAATGATTTTGTATGGCGATGGTAGTTCCGGCATCTCGTCAATACGCGGAATGCTGGTTTGAGTAACAGCTACACCGTAATCCTCTTTACTATTACACGACAGCAATGTAAAGCCTGTCAGTAATAAAAAAATTGTGTTTTTGAATAGATTCATTATTGTTTGATGTTTGTTGACTAAAGTATTATTAACTAACTAATATGCTAACGTTCATTAGATTTCGTATGAGCTTCTTTTGTTGTATTATTGATCGTTTGGTGTGCTAACAGGTTTTGATTGATATTTTGTATCAATTTCCCTGATAATATGCTGAGCCAAAGGCAGTGAAATTAATTGCAATGCTCCCACGATGACCAGTGCATATTTCAAAGAAAATTCCTCTGAAATCAGGTAGGCAAGCAAAATAAATAAGAGCATTCCGAAAGCACGGCCTGCAAATAGACCCACTTCATGACTCATGATATATGCGTATTTATTGCGATTTTCAATGGAAGAAACCGTATCAATGGTTTTCATCATCGTAGGAAAATATGCGAGGTCGTGTAAGGGTTGAAACAATACTTTACAAAGTACAAATACGATTACTCCAAAAGCAGAAAACATCAATCCGTTAACAACAGTTCCTGCAAAGAAAACAATCAACCCAAATCCGAAAATATACATGCGGTGTTGTGGTTTGCTTATCCTGCCAAGCACATAAACGAGTATGGCTGTCAAACCACCTCCAATACCCTGTATCAGACCAAGCGAACCTTCATCGCCAACTAATTTCATTACCAAAATTGCCGGAGCGGTTACGAGAAATCCCTGCACCATGCCTTTGAGTGCCGCCAATGTCAGTAACTTGTTCCACAAAGAATGAAATTTGAAGTAAATAAACTTCTTTTGCACCGGATTGGTGAATTTACCCCTCGACAACACCACACTTGCCAGCACAGCAATAACAAAAACGACTACAGTAATAAACTGATAACCTGCATTTACATCTAAGGTGTGACCGAAAAGCACGCTGCCGTCGATCGTTGCCAGAAAAGCTCCCACCATGAGCGGAACCACAATACTCCACAGCGAGAAGAAAAACGATTCTACACCAAAAAAGTAATTCCGATTACCATCGTTGGTTGAATTCAGTGTCAATAAATAACGATTGGTCCAAAAAAATCCGGTGGATGCACCCAATATAAATCCGGCTATGCCAAGTTCCACAATACCAATGGACTCAACAAACATCATCACCATCAGCGAAATAGCAGATAATATAATCCCAAAAATATAGAGCATATTAACCTTGAATATTTTCAACATAGCTCCGTTCAACACCGAAGTGCTAACCACTCCGATATACATACACAATTGGTAAATCACCACATAAGAGGGACTTCCGGTATTACGCATGATGTAGGCACCCACGAAAATCTCGATAATGGGAAGAATGAGCGCATACAACATATTGGTAACCAATAGTGTACGTATATTGTGTGGCTGGGATTTGAAGAATGTCAACTCTCCTGCGAGATTCTTTGTCATTGTTATTTCCTTAATGAATTCAATATTTCAGTGATTGAAAATTCGGCACTACAGATAACTTCATCGCTCGCTCCATAAAAAATCCGGAGGGTGTCGCCATCCACATAATGCCCGTTGGTGAAAACCACATTTCCGAAAAATCCGGTTTGTTCATAGCTGGCAATTGGCTCCATAATCGGCTCTTCACTTCGGGCAATTACTATCGATGGGTCATCCAAATCGAGCAACAAAGCTCCTAAACAATAACGATGATCATGATTTGCTCCGTGGTAGATTTCCAGCCAGCCTTCGGATGTTTTGATGGGAGAACCGCCAGCACCTACACGGGCTGAGTCCCAACTTCCTTCGCGGGTTACCGCCACGCATTTGTGATTGCCCCAGTGAATTCTGTCAGGTGATTGGGCAAGCCAAATGTAGTTTCCCCCCAGTTCGGGACTACTCGGACGGTGCAGCGCGTAATACATCCCGTTTATTTTTTCTTCAAAAATAGCACAATCTTTATTGTGGGGTGGAAAAATCATCCCTTTACGATCGAAATGTTGAAAATCCTTCGTAGTGATAAGTCCAACTCCCACTGCAACAGGCGATACCTCAGTAAATGTCAGATAGAACCCGTCATCCATGGTAGCTACCCGGCAATCCTCAATCCCGAATGACTCTAGTTCTCCTTGTCCGAAAATGGGTGGAAAGGCAGGATCTTCGTAAAAATGGATATCATCGTCGCTGCAAACAAGTCTGAGGTATGATAATGTTGTAAGGTAATTCTGTCCCTTGTATTTAATTACGCGTGGGTCTGTTGCATCTAACTGAGGGTCATTTTTGTCGAAACTTAGCACTTCAATTTTGCCCGATTGATTATAGACCGGGAAACTGATTTTACCTTCAATTTGTTTAGGACGCTCTGCAACCCGCAGTAAAAGCCAGGTTTTGCCATGCAATTTGAAAACGCCGGGGTTAAGCAGACAGGTTATTTCCATACCATCAATTCCCGGGGTTAAATCAGATGGTGACAATAAGGGGTTTTGTTTTGAACGTTTGGCTATATCCATGATATGTGTTGATTTAAAAGTTTTAATCGGCGGCTTTCTCAAACAAAAATAGTTGACAGTTACATTGAACAGGGTATCTTTTTTTTACAATTTGGTATACAAAATTGGCTTAACAAGCCTAACATACTGTATTGTCGAAATAAGATACCCTCTACCCGTTTCGGATGATCAAAAAGCAGTATATTTGCGTGTAAATAGAAAGAAAAAATCCCCCTCCCCATGAAAAAATATTGGTGCTTATTACTGTTTTTCATTACAGTAATTACTGCTGCTGCAAAAACCTATGACTTTGTAAATCTGACTAATAATGACGGCCTGTCAAACAGTTCCATCAACACCATTTTTCAGGATTCGGACGGGTTGATGTGGTTTGGCACCTGGGATGGTCTGAATGTATATAACGGTCGGGAATTTAAAGTGTTCAAACCAGACCCCGGAAATCATCAGAGTATCAGCAATAATATCATCAGGGATGTAATCGAACAGGAGAATAACGTACAGTGGATTGCGACTGATTTGGGTATCAACAGACTGAACACAAAAACAAAAACCTTTGAACGATTTTTTATTGATGGCCTGAAACATGTTTATAACGAACATTCTTTCCTGATCGCCCGGAACAGTACTAACAAGATATTTGCTGCTGTATATGGTCAGGGAATTTTTTATTTTCACGAAAAGGAACAAAAATTTATCCGGTTACAGGTGGCAAATTCCTTTCGATTTAAAAAGATGTTTTTTGATCTCGACGATAATCTCTGGATACATACTGACAATAGAACACTTTTGAAACTTGTTTTCAAAAAAGGAGACACAAATCAGGTACAAATGCAAAATATGGTTCAATTTCAGCACGTTGATAATATCGTCTCTGTTTTTTATGATAAAAACAACGAAATTTGGATGCAAACTGCCGAACACAAATTATCATCATATCAAATATCAGAAGGTATATTAAAACAACACTCGACGTTAAATACGCAAATAGGAACCATCCACGCGATGCTGTTTCAGAAGGATTATCAGTTGTGGGGCACAGGCAGCGGGTTGTATTCCTTCAAACCAGAAACAAAACAAATTGAATCTGTGATTAATAACATTCCTGTATTGTCGCTTTATGCCGGAACGCAGCAAATAATTTGGGTTGGAACCGACATGCAGGGTGTTTGGATGCTTACCCCTCCCCGTGAGAAATTTCAAACCTTTTCATCAGAAAATGTCCCGGGTTTTGGGAAAAGTGCCGTAAGAACATTTTACGAAGATGAAAATGGTTTGCTTTGGGTTGGGACAAAAGGCAGTGGTATCTATGTGTTTAGAAAATCGGGAGAGGAAGGACAAATTACTACGATGCAGCGTTTTACAACGGCAGAAGGATTGTTGAATAACGCGGTATACACCATAACGCAAGGGAAGGGAAAAGAATATTGGATTGGAACCGATGGCAATGGCATTAATTATTATGATGTACAAACAAAAAAAATAAATGTGCTTGTTGTCCCCGATAGTTTAAAAAAGAAAGTCAATCTCACATCGGTGTACTCTATTTATGTCGGTTCTGATGACATACTTTGGGTTGGCACAAGTGGCTATGGGATGTATAAGATTGAAATCGACCGCAACACAAAACCCTACAGCATACGCTCTTACAAACAATATATTTACCGGAATGACAAACCTGCTTCGCTCAGCAATAATATCGTGTATTCGATCATACGGGATGATGACAATCATTTGTGGATTGGTACACGGGGAGGTGGTTTGAATCGTTTTAACATCAAAACCGAGCAATTCCAGACTTTTCGCTTTTCAGCAGATAACCCGGGATACATCAGTAGCGATGATGTGCTGTGTTTGTATAAAGACAGAAAAGGTTTCCTATGGGCAGGTACAAGTATGGGACTGAACAAATTACTCCGTTTTGAGCACGGGAAGCCTGTTTTTGCGCGCTTTACAGAAAAAGAAGGCATGCCCAACAACACCATCCACGGGATACTCGAAGATAAGGAGCATAATCTTTGGATGAGTACCAACCGGGGAATTGCCCGGTTAATTCAGAATCAAAATGATTTCAGAATTATCTCCTATTTCAAAAAAGACGGTTTGCAAAATAATGAATTTTCTGATGGTGCGTTTTATGAAAGCAGCATATCCGGCAAATTGTACTTTGGTGGAATCAGTGGGTTTAATGTTTTCAATCCGGTGGAAATCACACAGAGCAGCTATATGCCAAAATTATTGCTGGATGCTTTTTTGATTGATAATGTTGAGATTAACTTGGATGATTATCTGAGAAAATCACCAAACAGAGATATGTTGCTGCTATCCTATAAGAATAAATCGGTTAGTTTCCGGTTTATTCCACTTGATTACCTCTCGGGTTCAAAGTGCGAAATTGCCTACATGCTTGAAGGTTTTCAACAGGACTGGATTCAACTCGGCACATCAAACACCATTGTATTCTCCAATCTTCCAAAAGGAAATTACACCTTGAAAGTAAAGTGCAGTAATTCGGATAAAATTTGGAGTGATGAAATATTCACCCTCCAAATCCGAATGAAACCACCCTGGTGGGATACCGGTTTGGCTTATACATTGTATGCGCTATTGCTGATATTAATAACCCTGGGCGTACTCCGTTTTATGCGTTATCAAATGACTGTACGCAACAATATCAGACTGAAAGAACTGGAGAAACAAAAAAATGAGGAAATACACCAGGCAAAATTACGATTCTTTACCAATATCGCCCATGAATTTTCGAATTCTCTGACTCTAATTTACGGCCCCTGTGAACAACTACTGAAAACCCATGTTGCTGATAATGTCACCCGAAAATACATCAAAACCATTAAGTCGAATTCAGAACGCATGCAAACCTTGATTCAGCAACTCATTGAATTTAGAAAAGCAGAAACAGGTCATTTACGCATCACTATTGAGAAAGTGGATGTTACTGAGCTGGTGAAGTTTGTTCTGGATCATTTCATGGACGTGTTGGAACAAAAGAAAATCAATCTTCAATTAACTTTGTCGCCCGATAATATTGATTGGAATACTGACCGTGACAGCCTCGAGAAAATCATTTTCAACCTGGTTTCAAATGCTGTAAAATATACACCTGCAGATGAAAATATCGAGTTAGAAATTGAAAAAATTGAAAATGAACGGCAAATAAAACTACGGGTAACAAATACTGGAATTGGTATTCCGGAGCTCCATCGTCAGCGCATTTTCGACAGGTTCGAAGTACTTGAGCGGTTCGAAAAGCAAGTGATGAAAGGATTAGAGACCCGCAGTGGAATCGGGCTGGCTTTGTGCAAAAGTTTGGTGGAAGTACTGCATGGAAACATCGAACTGGAAAGTGACGGAACTACATTTACATCTTTTATTGTTCATCTGCCTGAACAGGAAGCAGATGCAATTGAGCTTACAAAAGAGAAAGAACATATTGATATCAGTATACCTGAAACACCCAAATCTTCGACTAAGCATATTGAGGCTAATGAACGTTTACTTGTTCCCGACCGAAACAAAGAAGGTTTGATTCTGATTGTTGATGATGATTCGGAAATCCGTAGTTTATTAGCTGATTTGCTGCATGAAAGATATGAAATTGCAGAAGCTGCTAACGGTCAGGACGCAATTGAAATCATGAAAATACGTATGCCGATTATGATTATTTCGGATATTATCATGCCGGTCATGAATGGTGTTGAGTTTGTGAAAATGATGAAAGCTCAGGAAGTAACCCGGCACATTCCTATCATTTTACTTTCGACTAAAAGTTCTGTTGAAAATCAGATCGAGGGTCTGGAGGTTGGTGCCGATGCTTATTTGAGCAAACCATTCCACCCCCGCCATTTATACGCCATGATTGACAGCATGTTACATAGAAACAAAGCGCTCCTGGACTATAGCGAGTCGCCCTATTCAGCGGTTGATCAGCTTGAAGGAAAACTCATCCGCAAGGAAGATAAAAATTTGATTGTTATGATTACTTCCATCATTTATAATCATATAGAAAATGAAGATTTATCCCTTGATTATATTGCAGGTGAGTTAGCAATGAGTAAAATGCAACTTTACCGAAAAATCAAAGATATTATGGGGCAAACTTCAACTGAATACATCCGATCTATACGATTGAAACATGCAGAAAAACTTCTTAAAACAACCCATAAAACGGTTCTGGAAATCATGTATCAGTGTGGGTTTAACAACAAAGCCTATTTTTACCGTGAATTTGCTAAAAAATATCACGACACCCCGAATGAATACCGCAAGAAATTATCTGTTTGATAAAAATAAACCACAAAAAGAGCATCTAAGTAATAGGAAGAAAAAAATGTCGTAATTTTTGATAGCTATTTTGAAATGG
>CAYGJI010000067.1:0-1262 GCA_964350125.1 uncultured Paludibacter sp.
TCTTTCGCAAAAGCAAACCGCCAAACAGATAGGCCTTAGCGAAGGCGCCATCCGGAATCATATTCGTGGGGGGCATTAAAAAAAAAGTAGCCACGTTACCACAGGGCAGCACCCCAAAAGAAAGAAACATCACCGATACTTTGGCCGGAGAAGCATTGGGCATCGGGGAGTACTATAACTACTATCTGTCCCTGATTTTAAAACCTATACCTTCGAACGATTGCCAACCCGATTTATCGGTAACCCGAATCATGAGATGATAATCGCCGGTATCCACATCGGCGGGAATTTGAATATTTCCCGTGGCTATATATTCTTTTAAACCCCCGGGAATGCTGAAATCGTTTATGAAAAGAAATGGTTTAATGGCCAGCTTTACAGGATATTTTTCGCATTGCACCGGCGAAGTGCTATGTGTGTGGTGATCGAAATTGTGATGCATTTCGATGCTGTAGGATCCCAACTCCTGATTATCAGCCAGTCTGAATCTTAAAGCAAAACTCTCACCACGATATACAATTGCACAGTTGTGCGGAAATGCATTGTCGATGCTTAAATCGATGACAGGCACTTCGTCGTCTTTCAGTTCGCTTTCACAGGACTGCTGCATTCCCACAAACGAAAATAACAGGAGGTATAAAATAATGCTCTTCATACTCATGGCTTGAATTTGTTGAAAGTACTGGGATCAGGGCTTTGCAAGCAGTGTTATTTCTGTTTCATATTCATTCGTCTGTCCAAGCATATCCACAACCAGGAGTTCAAAATGATAAGCCCCTGCAGCTATGTTGTCCGGGATTTCCAAATCTTCATGAAACTGTATGTTCTTTACATCGGCATACTTGCCTGTGTACGTACTGTCGACCTCCCAGTGATTTTCGACATTCATCACAGCCATCATCTTTTGAGCCGGGGCATGCGCTCCTTCTCCCTCAGGATGTATGACAAGTATTATCCTGGCAATTTTTGCTTCGGCCAGAATCGATGCGTCGATGTGTAAATCACTGCCAATAACGGCTGTTTTGGAGTTATTCATACCAATTTCCACATCGGAAATAACAGGGGCAGCAGGGTCTTTTTCACATGATGTTAAAGTGAATGCCATTACTGCGGCAAAAAGCGAAAGTTTAATTTGATGTTTCATTTTTTTTTGTTTTAAGAGTCAAGAATCAAGAGTCAAGAGTCAAGACAGAGACGGATTATTGGTTGTATTGCTGTTTTTTTTATAAATTGATTCCAATATTTACTGCGATATTCCTTCC
>CAYGJI010000067.1:1362-7090 GCA_964350125.1 uncultured Paludibacter sp.
AGTGCTTTGTTTAAATTCCGGAAGCAGAAATCCCCATCCTCCGATACTATTCTGCTGGTACTCGGCACTTACCCCTGCATTCAACTGATGAATATTATGTTTGGGAAAACTGAGTCGGAGATTGGCGCTCGTCGTTTTTTTGTCGTACTCGCGTTCGAGCGAATCGGGAGGCAAAGGCATATAACCATGTGCCACTGCTTCCGAAAACTCTTTGCGATGATTATGCTGATATGCCATATCGAGATTCAGCCGATAATCCTTTATCAGCCAGATGGAATTACTGAGCACCTTCAGATGATTTACTCCCTGCGATGGCAAATCGATATCGCGGTTCGATGCATCATAATCGATACCCGAATTGCGGATTTCCAACCCGTGTGCATTGGCAAAGAAACCACTGCGGCTGTAATTATTCATTATTCTCAAATGAGTTGAGAAAAAATCGGTGAGATAACCCAGGGTTACACTGCCCACACGCTCGCGACCGGCAGTATTCCTCAACCTGTTGTTAAACAGACCAATGCGATATGTCATATAGGTGATCGTATCAGTTGGCACCCGATAATCGGCATAATCAGCCATAGTGAAGTGCGCTTTGAAATAAAAACGCTGAAACCTTTTATAAAACTGCAGCGAAACACCCGCATGATCATTGTTCGACTGCAAATTCAGCAGCGCTTTGCCACCCATAGTGTTCTCCGATGGTGTATCGTTGATTTTCAGATCGATAACCCCACCGATGGCATTCGAACCATACATCAGCGAAGCCGGACCTTTCAGCACTTCCACATAGTCGATGTTAAATTGATCGATTTCGAGCCCGTGATCGGCTCCCCACTCCTGGGCTTCGTGTTTCACTCCATTTTCGGCCACTACCACCCTGTTAAAACCCATTCCCCGAATCACCGGTTTCGATTGTCCCGACCCGATATCCATGGAGCCAACGCCGGGCAACCTGCTGAGTGTCTGCATCAGACTGCCCGATGCATGAGAACTGATAAAACTGCGATCGACCACCGTAACCGGCAGGGCGGGCAATGTACGCACCGACATAGAAGCCAGTCCAGGTACAGTTAACTCGCTGAGCAACTGCACATCAGGAAAAAGTTTTATCTCCAAATCTTTTGTTGATGATAGGAAAATTGTATCTGTTTGAGTCCGGTAGCCGGTAAACGAAACACTTACAACATAAGTTCCCGCAGCAAGCTGACCGAAGCTGAACCTGCCCCTGCGATCGGTGGCGGTACCGGCAGCATTGCGTTGCAGCAATACCGTAGCTCCCACCAACGGATGCCTGAACTCGTCGGTCACCGTACCCGAAAGCTGATAACGATCCTGCGCAAAAACCTGTGCATCAGCCATCAACAAACTCAGAAACAGTACTGAAAAAACCAATTTTAATGATTGCATATTCCGCATTTACCCCTGATAATAACATCGCTGTCGGCCAGCCTGAAACCTTCCGGCAGTTGAAAAGCAGGAATTCTAACCTCCTTCAAACAAACCACCGAATGGCATTCCTCGCAATAAAAATGTACATGTTCATTCTGATGGTTATGATGTTGCTTCTCACAACAATTCAGTCCATACTTCACTATGGTATTATCAACCACAATTTTATGAATGATGCCCGCACTGGTAAGCGTTTGCATATTGCGGTAAAAAGTGATGCGGTCGTAAATCTCAGCCATTTCAGCTTTAATTTCCTGTTCCGACAATGGCCGGTTACTGTCGTGAATTGCTTTGATGATTGCAATCCTTCCGGGTGTCTTTTTTATATTGTGGGCTTTTAAAATCTCAGAAGCATTCATCTTATTGAAATAATGATTCAAATGAAACAATGTTGCAAATACAACAGCGGGTATAAAAAAAAGTTGTGTGATTAACAACTTTTAGTGTTCTGGAGATGAAATAAAACGGTGGTAGCCCAACCCGGAAGCACGAACTATCCATGTTTTGTAATTGATGACCTGCAATTAAAAGTCTGTTTCCAATGCATGACCGTTTTCTTTCAACCAATGTTTTGCTTTATCGTAGTTGGATAATTGAGCTGAAATCCGGTTCCAGCATTCTTGCGTATGATATTCGATTCCAACCAATGTATCAATTCATGAACAATGATATATTCTATCACAGTAATCGGAGTTTTTATTTCACACGATTAACGATTAAGCCTTATTTTTCCCATTGCAAATATGGTTGCTTCGTGAGCCTGGAGTTATAATACCTCTTATCTCCGGTTACTTCCCTGCCCAGCCACGATGGCTTTTCGAACTCATCAGTTTCGGTGTTGAGTTCAATTTCGGCAACTACCAGTCCTTCGTTGGCGCCATGAAACTCATCCACTTCGAACACAAACTCTCCGGCTTCAACTTCGTAACGGGTTTTTTCGATGTAGCGGTTTGCGCAAAGCGACAGCAGCTCGCGGGCTTCGTTGCCGGGAATTTCCTTTTCCCATTCGTACCGGGCAATGCTGCCGGCTAATGAAGCTCCCTTGATGGTAATGAACCCCTGTTCGTTCCGAACCCGCACCCTGACAGTACAGCCGGGCACCGAAGCTAAATATCCCTGAATAATCGTGGTTGAACGAAATGCTTCCTTTTTGTAGCTGTCGTTCAACACCAGGAACTTCCTTTCAATTTCTGTTGCCATATTGTTTGAATCGAATTAACAAAGTCAATTTGAACAGTTAAACTCACTACAACCACTTCTTCCTTTTAAAATAAATCAACACAAAGGCTGAAAACAAAACCATGAGCGAGATTGAGAACGGATATCCGAATTTCCAGTTGAGTTCGGGCATAAATGTAAAGTTCATCCCGTAAATACTGGCAATGAGTGTGGGGGGCATAAAAATAACCGACACCACAGTAAATATCTTGATGATTTTATTCTGTTGAATATTCACCAAACCGAGAAAAGTATCCTGAAGATAATCGAGGCGGTCGAAACCAAAGCGGGTGTATTCGAACAGCGAATTGATATCTTTGATAACCATGGTGAGCCGGGGCAGCAATTCGTTGGGAAAGAGGTTGGACTTAAGCATGTTCGACACAACCCGCTGCTTGTCAATGATATTCTGGCGGATAATCATTACTTTTTCCTGATGATCTTTGATGTTCATCAGGATATCCTGACTCAGATCGTCTTCGGTGTTCATGGTTTTACTTAAATTGGTAATCTGATCGGTGATATCCTCTATCATGTCGGCATCGTATTCAACACGGGTCTCGAGCAGGGCCACCAACACGTGATATCCGGTTGTGTAGCTTTTGGTATCTGCATAGATTTTCTTCACGGTTTCGTTGAACGACTTGAGTTCGGTGTCGCGTACCGAAACAAGAATGCCGTTTTTGATGATGAAAGATACCGGCTGCAGTTGATAATTATCCTGCAAAAAATTGGAGTTGGCCACGATGCTGTCTTCGGTTTGAATATACCTCGAACTAAGCTCGATTTCTTCAATTTCCTCATCTTCCTGGATATAAATTTTCAGAAACTGTTCCAGTTCTGTTTCTATTGCGTCCGACACATCAATCATGTCAATCCAGATCATATCTTTCAGGTTGACCTTTTTGAGTATATCGAGCGATTTTGATATTTTGAGTTTACCTTCTTCCTGGTAAAATAATCTGAGTTCCGCCATAATTTTCCTTTTTTAAAAATGTTATTACTTGAAACAGATTTATCCCGCTTTTGCTGCAGGCGACCAGAGGTTACCTCTCCTGGTATCGTTTTCTGGTTGTGAATTGAGCAATCTCAGGGTACGAGCAAGCGAAAGCTTGCGATTAGTAACCTGCAGTCGCGAAATCACAAGCTGAATACAGCCTCGCTTACTGCTTTCCGCTTATTGCTGCCTGCATTTTATTTGTCAGCACCACGAACGCAGCCACATCGAGCTGTTCGGGCCGCAAATCGAATACCGGATCGGCATAAAGCGGGTTTTCTTTTTCGAGCAAAGGTTTGAGTGAATTCCGCATGGTTTTGCGGCGTTGGTTGAAGGCTGTTTTCACCACCGTTTTAAAGAGTTGTTCGTCGCATCCGAGCGAGTGCACCTCATTACGGGTTAGGCGAATAACAGCCGATTTGACCTTAGGCGGAGGGTCAAATACGTGTTCATGAACCGTGAAAAGGTAGTCAATCGTATAAAAAGCCTGCATCAGCACCGACAGGATTCCGTAGGTTTTGTTGCCATGTTTAGCAGCCATGCGTTCTGCTACTTCTTTTTGTATCATCCCTACCAGACAGGGAATGCGGTCGCGGTTTTCGAGCATTTTGAAGAATATCTGGCTGGATATATTGTATGGAAAATTGCCGATAATACAAAACTTACCCGGAAAAAGAGAACGCAGGTCCATTTTCAGAAAATCTGCTTCAACAACTTTAAGGCCGGGATAATGCACATGTAGAAATCCTACCGATTCGGCATCAAGTTCAACGGCAGTTAATCTGATTTTTGGGTTTTGTGTAAGGAATTGGGTAAGTACACCCATGCCCGGTCCGATTTCGAGTACATCGGAAGTTTCCGGGAGTAATAAACTCTCAGTTATGCGGCGTGCTACTTCCAAATCCTTCAGGAAGTGCTGTCCCAGGTGTTTCTTGGCTCTTACTCTGGTCATGCTTATGATAGTCGTCGGGCATAGTGGATTTGGAATTTATCGAATAATAACTGTATCTTTGCACTGCCGTTAGTTAAGCGCGGCACAAAAGTAAGCAAAATTGTTATAAACACCAACTAAATGCGTAAATTTCTCGTTGCAACCGGTATGATCATCCGCAGGTTTGTGGATTTTTTCTACCCTCCCTTCAAGAGATATTTCACACCACAGTTTTTTCGTTATGGTGTTACAGGAGCAGGAAATCTGGCGTTCGACTGGGTGTTATACTTTTGCATTTTTCACTTCATCCTGCAAAAACAAATGCTTCATCTCGGGTTCGTAACCATGAGTTCGCACATTGCAGCGCTGGTGTTCACTTTTCCGGTCACTTTTATGACAGGTTTTTTGCTCCAGAAATACGTTACTTTTACGGCATCCGATTTGAAAGGGCGTGTTCAAATTGCACGATATGGGGTGGTGGTGGCAATGAATCTGGCTTTGAACTATACAGGGCTGAAATTACTGGTTGACGCTTTCGGATGGTTTCCTACCCCGTCGAAAATGGTGATAACCATCATTGCTACTTTCATCAGTTACTATTCTCAGAAGAAGTTTACCTTTAAATAATGTGCAAATCACCGGGCTGACTACAACCGGTTAATACAGCGACTGATGGCTCGAATCACTGCAAATCTGCTTCAGAACGCCAAAAAACAGCTTCCGCAAATGGTGGCTACTTTTTTTTTGGTTGGATCGCTGGCGTACCTGCTGTACCATCTGCTCACTTTCGACCAATACGACTCACTGCTGAAGATATTATGGGAAAATACAGCCTTGCATTACTGGTGCTTAGTCGGGGCAATATTACTTTTACCCTTCAATTTGCTTATGGAGGCCTTCAAATGGAAAATGATGACGTGCCATATTGAAAGAATAAGCATTTACACTGCGCTGAAAGCTGTTTTGGCCGGTGCTGCCACAGGGTTTATCACTCCGAACAGACTCGGCGATATTGTTGGCCGCACCCAACTGTTGAAGCCTGAAAACAGAAACAGGGCACTAAGTCTGGCAATCACCGGAAGTGTTACACAAAACCTGGCTATTTTGCTTCCGGGCGTTCCGGCACTGAT
>CAYGJI010000067.1:7190-17987 GCA_964350125.1 uncultured Paludibacter sp.
TGCATGCAATTGTGGATGTTTCTGATGTTTGCCGGCATCGAAATTAATTTTGCTGAAGCATTTACAGGAATTGCGGCCACGTATCTTTTGATTACCTTCACTCCGTCGTTTGCACTCTCCGAAGGCATTATCAGGGCATCCTGGGCTTTGTTCTTCATCGGACACTATGCAGAAAATCATCCTGCCATACCATTGGCGGGGGCCGCACTCTGGATTATCAACGTTGTACTTCCCGTTTTGACAGGAAATATCTTCCTTATCATTGCACGCAGAAATTAATCTCACTTTTTTCGGATAAATTCTCACTTTAAAGCACGCAAAACGTAAAAAACTGCATTTAACTATTGTTTGATAGTCTTTAGGCTATTATATTTGCACTGTTATACGGCATTTATAATTAATTACACAAATGACATACCTATGAACAATGAACAAAATTTAATCATCGGTCAAAATATTCCCCGTCATGGTTACATCACCCGATTAGCACTAATTTGCAGTTGCAGTCGGAAAACAGTGACCCGTGCTCTGTTTCAGGGGCAAAAAGGACCAGTTTCAGACTACGTGCGCGAAACTTTTAACCTACTATATCCCCGAAGCCCAATTCGCTGATTTTTTTCGCACTTTAAATTGCAAATTCCTACTTTAAATATAAAAACCATGAACACCGAACATTTATCTGTAATTTTACAAAAACTGAATATTGACTTCAAACTTATCAAAAAAACAAAAGCAGAAGTGATTGTTCAATGCTTTTTTCCATTTCAAAAAGGCAGTTTTCGCTGTAACATTGAAATTTCTAAACTGGAAATTGGGATGGTATTATTCAATTTCGAATTCCCTTCTGCAGTACCACGTATCTACCTTCCCAACATGACTGAAATGGTGGTATTACTCAACAATCAGTTGCAAATCGGTTGCTGGGAAATTGACCTGAACCGCGGCAGTGTGCGCTTCCGCATCAGCTATCTCGCCGAAACTGAATCAGTATCAACCGAACTGATTCTCGTCGAAAACCTGCTTTGCGGGTCTGAAATCATGAAAGCTGCCTACCCTGGCTTGCTGAGTGTCATAGTGGATGGTTGCAGTGCCACAGATGCATATATGGCAATGAACCGGATGACAGATTATAAATTGAATTAACTTTTTCGATATTTATTCGTTCTTTAATCATTTTCTGCATGGACGGAGTACAAATTATCAGAACAAAAGCCTATATTTGTCCAAAGCTTTGTGATGATACTCAATGTCAGTAACGAGACCTCAACCCTGAAAGCCGCTGTGCTGGACCAGCCCGGCTCTATGGGTCAGCCACCCGCTCTTACAGCAACCTACGACGCCAAATCGTACGAGTCGGTGATGAAAGGCCTATACCCTGCCCTTGATACGTACCGATGAACCCTGAAAAAATCGATGGCCATGAGAAAACAGAACACTTCCCGCATTATGATGGTTGAGCCGGTTGCTTTTGGCTACAATCCCGAAACTGCTGTCAACAATTACTTTCAACAACAGGATGAAACACATCCGGGCTGCATTCAGCAAATGGCACTGACCGAGTTCCGACAAATGGTTGCAACACTGAGAAGCCACGGAATTGATGTAACTGTTTTGCAGGACCAGCTTGCATCCCATACGCCCGACTCCATTTTCCCGAACAATCCGGTGAGTTTCCATTCCCACAACCGATTGGTGCTGTTTCCGATGTTTGCAACCAACCGCCGCCGCGAATATTGCGAAGAATGGCTATACCTGCAGGGTTCAGGCAGCAGGCGACACAACAGGATAACCGATTACCGCGATTTTGCCGAAAAAGGATGGTATCTCGAAGGTACCGGGAGCATGGTGCTCGACCGCCCGAACAAAATTGCTTATGCTGCACTTTCGCCCCGAACAACCTACGACATGTTGATTCGCTTCTGCACCGACTTCGATTATCGTCCGCTTGTTTTTAAAGCTTATCAGCCGGTCGGAAACAAGCGTTTGCCTGTGTGTCATACCAATGTGATGATGTGTGTGGCCGACCTATATGCCGTATTGTGCACCAAAAGCATCGACGACCACGAGGAAAGGGAGCGGGTAAGTGCCGTGCTGCAGGGTTTCGGGAAGGAAGTGATTGAAATTACCGAAGCTCAGATGCACGCTTTTGCCGGAAATATGATTCAGCTCGAAAACAGCGATGGTCGCAAACTCCTGATTATGTCGGAGGCAGCACGCCATTCGCTCCGGGAAGATCAAATCAGCAAACTGGCAAGTTATAACGAACTGATATCCATATCCATACCAACCATTGAAAAATATGGGGGCGGGAGTGTACGATGTATGATTGCAGAGATATTCTGAAATCAATTTCTTTGTGTCTTTTGATTTATTACACAAAGATTCACAGAGGTTCGCAGATGCTCACAAAGTATTTCAAAACGAAAACTGTTATTCGATGAATTCACAGCATTATATCAATCTTGAGGAACAATATGGAGCGCACAATTACCATCCGCTGCCGGTGGTTTTGTCGGAAGGTAAGGGAATTTATGTGCATGATGTGGAAGGACGCAGGTATTTCGATTTCCTGTCGGCTTATTCGGCCGTGAATCAGGGCCACGGCCATCCTAAAATTGTGGAAGCACTCATTGCACAAACGCAAAAGCTGAGTCTGACCTCCCGGGCATTTTACAACGACAAGCTTGGCGAATATGAAGCTTTCATCTGCCGGCTTTTGGGCTACGAAAAGGTTTTACCTATGAACACCGGAGCCGAGGCCGTGGAAACAGCCATCAAACTTTGTCGCAAATGGGCCTACGAACGGCGCGGCATACCGGTCGACGAAGCTAAAATTGTGGTTTGTGGGCAAAACTTTCACGGTCGCACCATCACCATCATTTCCTTTACCACCGACGCAGAGTCGCATCAGCATTTTGGTCCGCACACGCCTGGCTTCATTGTGATTCCCTACAACGATGCCGACGCATTGGAGCAAGTGCTGCTTAGTCGCACCGATGTGGCCGGCTTTCTGTTGGAGCCGATACAGGGTGAAGCGGGGGCGGTGGTTCCCGACGAGGGTTATCTGAAGCGATGTGAGGAGTTGTGCCGCAATCATGGAGTTTTGTTGATGGCCGATGAGATACAAACGGGGCTCGGGCGCACCGGACGCATGCTGGCCTGCGACTACGAGATGGTACGGAACGATGTGCTCATGCTCGGCAAGGCGCTTTCGGGCGGTGTTTATCCGGTTTCGGCAGTACTGGCCGATGCTCATATCATGGAAGTTTTCAGGCCGGGGCAGCATGGTTCCACCTTCGGGGGCAATCCGGTAGCTGCCGCAGTGGCAGTAGCTGCGCTGGAAGTGATACGCGACGAGCAACTTGCGGCTAACGCTGAAAAACAGGGACGGCTGTTCCGCAACGAGTAGGGGCGGTTGTGCCATGAAACGGGTGTGGCGTTGCGGGTACGAGGCAAAGGACTGCTCGCCAAACCCAACCACGGCAATATCATCCGTTTTGCACCTCCGTTGATAATTACGGAAGATGAAATGCAGGAAAGTTGTGGGATTATCAGGGAGGCTGTTTGCTTATGGTGTAATTAGAATAAAACTAATTGTAAAGTTCCGGCTGAAAAAACCTTACAATAAAACGGATATTCTTTTGCAATAAATTTTTCCCATATTCTTTACCATGCAACGAATTCAGTGAAACATCCTTCAAAAACTTCCTGTCAATCAAATACTCAAGCAACTCCTTGGGCAACTTGAAATGGCCGGTTAAAATGCCGAGACCCTCCTGTTCAACTGCAGCAATATCGTAAAACGGATTTTTAACATCTGAAACATACAGTGCTAATTCAGGATAAATGCTTAAGCCGGATTCAGGGTGAATAAACAATATGAAGTCGGTTTGCTTGTTAAAATCGGCAGGCAAAAACTTACTTCTTTCTGTTAATGGAAATAATTCTGACATTGCTTGTTTTAAATCATCACTACTATGATAATATGCAATTTCCTCCTTCAATTCTTTGAATAAATGATTGTAAACTTGCCTGTTATTGGCTAATATTTTGGCTTTTGAAGGCATGATGTCTAAATCAGTTCGTGCATTTGCAAAAGCTGCAAAACCATTAATATGCCATAACTGATTGTAAAACAACAAACTACACATAACTGATTTATTCTCATGCAATGCCTCCGGAGTACTTACCGAATCAACAGACACTATGTAAATCTCTTTATCTGAATCAATTAGTGTAAAAGTATCTGAATCTACCTGTACAATATTATAATTTGATATCTGCCTGAAATCTATTGTTTCAAACAAATTAGCTTTTGGTGTTCCACTGAATATCTGTGCAGCCCAGTCTTTAGCCTTTATTGCAATCGGACTGCAGGTTTTGCTGAAAATCCCGACTTTTTCCATGGCGTACGTAAGAATTTCTGAGTTTTCAGCAAAAAATGATTTATTATCGCCGGTTTTCAACCCATGAATCTCTCCCTTTAAATTTTTGTGTGTGTACGACATCGAAAGGTAAGAATCGTAATGAAGCCAGCCAAGCATTTCTCTTACAGAAATAATATCATCTTTGAATTCCAATTCGCGAATAATCCTGAAAAGACTTTCATTTGCCGGAGCAGTTTCGTATTCGCTATCCAACAATGTGTATATTTCCAATGCCAATTCAACTAAAAACGGGTTTTCAGGATTTAAAAACCTTTGTTGTTGGCTATCAATAAGATACCCCTGCATATTAGACCAAACCAAGAATTGAATATCTTCGATATTAATTTCATCTTCAAAATACTTTTCTGCGTTTAGTTGAAAAAAAGGCAGATAACTTTCATACATCTTATGATGAATTTCAATTATTGCTCTCCATAAGCCAAGGCCTGAAATAACATCTTCGAAATAAGCAGCAATTCTGACTGAAATATCACGCTTTACCTTATTTGAGATTAAACTTTCACCCTCAATCTTACTTATTATCGATAATATCTTGTTACTTAATTGCACATAATAAATATCACTTTCAGAGATTATCCCCATCAGACGTGTTGCATGCCAATCAGATCGAATAATTCTATTATCTAAAGTTTTCCGGAGTTTTGATTTCATAAGCGTATTAAAAGCACAAAAATAGTGTTTTTTTCACAACCCTTGTGCCTAATCATATCAAAAATACGACACATCAATATATCTTTCCCAAAACTCTAAAAATTAGTCTATCCCAAAAAATCCTGCATTTCACTTCCCTGCGTTTTTCCTCTTCCTCCTGATTCTAATCCAGAAATACACTGCTACTGAAATCACGATTATCCATACCCAGTTATACACCAGGATATAAATAAAATCGACAAAAACATACCAGCCACCGATCAGCGATTGTTTAAGTTTCTCGAAGAAGTTGTCCCTGCGTTCAGGAGTGAATTTGTATTCTTTTTCTTGTGTGAGGATGAGATTCAGGGTGCTGAAACTGGTTTGGTTGGTCAGATATTTCAGTCGACCTATGGTACTTTCCACTTCCTCTTCGATGGCCCTGATTTTTTCCTGAATTTCGAGGATATCCTCTACTGATCTGGCTTGCCTGAGCAAGTCCTGATAGCGGGCCATGTATTTGCGCTTATTTTCGAGCCGTGTTTCAAGGTCTACGAACTGCTCGGTAACATCCTGTGCATCAATCTCCTTGAATGTAATTTCATTGCCACCTTTTTCAATTTCAGCAACAAACTTCTCAAAATGGGTAACAGGTATCCTGACAATCAAGTCGTATGATGACTCATGTTTAGTGTTGTTGAGTCTTTCGTTATCGTAATAAGCTTTGAATTTCATCAGCAAAGTATCTATTTTGGCTTTTTCCCGGCCTAAATCGATCACCTTCACGTGGATGGTTCCGGTTTTGATGATTTTCTTCTCAACAGACAGCTGTGTCTGATTGGGTGCAGGTGGTGGAAGTGCCTCCTGAGCAGTTTGAATAACCTCAATCTCTTCCTCAACAACTGCCATATCGTTATAACCTGCATCGGTTGATTCATAACCCTTTATACGATCCGACTTTGAGCTACATGCCATCAGCAATACCATGGCAGTTAAAATGATAATCAGCTTTTTCATAAATAAAATAATTTAAGGGAGTAAATACTGGCTTAAAGAAACTCATTTTCAGTAGAAACGTAGTACTATGGTTTTTATTTTTTATTTAGTTCTTTTTATATCAATAATGCTGAACCTAAGTTCGAAAAACTTGTTTCTTCAGTTATCAGCCAATCATTGATATGGATCGAAAGCATTTTTTAAAAATACTGGCCATGTTGCCATTAACCGGGGTAGCCATGAAACTAAACGATTTAGCCAAACTCTCGTCATCATTCGCCGAAACGCCGGCCATGCCCGTGCTGTTTCTGGGACACGGAAATCCTATGAATGCTATTCAGGAGAATGAATTTGTGGAAGGTTTCCGCAAAATTGTGCGCACCATACCGCGCCCCAATGCCATTATATGTGTTTCGGCGCACTGGGAAACGCGGGGTACCCAGGTTACTGCCATGCCTCAGCCCAAAACCATCCACGACTTCGGAGGTTTTCCACCCGAACTGTATCAGGTACAATATCCTGCACCGGGAAGTCCTGCGCTTGCCGGAGAAATTCAGAATCTGGTAAAATCAACCACTGTGGGTCTCAACAACGACTGGGGACTCGACCATGGTGCCTGGAGCGTTATCAAGCATTTGTATCCCAAAGCCGATGTTCCTGTTATTCAACTCAGTATCGATTACACACAGGCTCCACGCTACCATTACGAGCTGGGAAAAGCACTCTCGGCATTTCAACGCAGAGGTGTCCTGATTATCGGCAGTGGAAATCTGGTGCACAACCTCCGCATGGTCGACTGGCGCCGCATGAACGAATCGGGTTACGGCTTCGACTGGGCATTGGAAGCCCGCGAAAAGATGAATAAGTTCATCACTGATGGCAACCATCAGGCGCTCATCGATTTCGCCAAACAGGGGCGCTCGTTTCAGCTTGCCATACCTACTCCCGAACATTTTCTGCCATTACTTTATACATTGGCGTTGCAGACCAAAGGCGAAACTGTTACACTTTTCAACGACAAACCAATTGCAGGATCATTAACCATGACATCTTTAAAAATCGGTGGCTAAACTAACTTGTTAAAAATAATTCTCCCCTTCATCTTTCTTTTCAGAGATTGACAAAGGGGAGATTGCTTATTAAATTAAATTATTGCATAACCATCATCTTCTTAGTCTGTGTAATCCCTTCTGCCTGAATGCTATAGAAATAAATTCCATTACTGAGACCTTCAGCATGTATATCGACAGAACCACGCCCGGCAGTTTTAATTTCATCAACCAGCACCCTGACAGTTTCACCCAAGGTGTTATACACCCTGATTGACACATGCCCACTTCGGGGGATGTTATAGCTGATGGTGCTTGAGTATGCAAATGGATTTGGGGTGTTTTGCTCAATTGCCTGAAGACCTCCATCATCAACTAAGGTTGCGGGCAAAGCTGAAACTATATTAAATGTATTTGTAAAAGTACAAACTACATTGGCCCCGGCCTGAAGATACACAACCACACTTCTTGTTGCCATATCGACATAATGATACAAGGACGGATCACAGCTAATACCGGTTAGTGTCCATCCCTGAACTTCATTTTCGCTGATAGTCCACATACCGGTAGAAATACCTGCGAGGGTAGTATGGTTCAGATAGGTTGCGTCAGTTCCGCCATCATCATCCAGAACAAAAGTGCCACCACTGTTTCCGAACAGGAAGAAAAAGTCCTGTGGATCATCAGGAACAGCATCTTTGACAATTTTCAGGGTGGCAGTCTGAGCAGCAACAGTGTTGGTAGTTCCGCAAATAGCCATGCTGTTATGAACCGCAAAGGTGGGAGTCATGGCCATGCTACCGTTTGGAGTAAAGGGATAGATTCGTACAGAGAACACCTGTCCACTCGCAATCACAGCATTAATACCTGTTGCAGTAAAAGTTTGCATGGTTGTATTCAGATAGTCGAGCGGTGTTGTTGTGAGCGCATTACTGGTAGCCCAGTTATCAGTGGAATAATACACATGAGACTTCAACAAATTCATATTGGTAGTCAGCGTATTGTCGCCATATTTAAAAGAAACCGATTCCACGGTGAAGTTATTTCCCGACGTGGCTGTGGTATTAAATTCGACATAACGATTCAAATTCATACCTCCGGCTGGCCATCCTGAATTGCCCATCCAGAGTTGCTGACCATTAGCTGTGTAGGGGTTATTGGGGAAGACAGTCATGCCCTGAATCACTTCCGGAGTTCCACCGATATTTCCGGTGGTGGATGTAAGGTTTGTGGAGCTCAACAAACTCCAGTTGATACATGCATTGGGTTCAGATGCACACTCAATGGCCATGCGGGAAATGCCACCTCCCAGAGTAGCTGCAAACAAATAGTTGCTGTTCGACGATAAACTCATTACTGTAAAACCACCCGTGTTAGGCAAACCACCATTGACACTCACCCAATTGTTTCCGTTATCACCTGAATGGGCTATGCCGCCGTGTGATAAGTTTCCAACATAGATATCTTTGGCACAAGTAACATGAAGGGTATGCGAAACACCGGCAGCCACATTGGTCCAGTTATCGCCATTGTCGGAAGATCGATATACACCCTGACCATTGGTTCCGGCAAAAACGAAGTTATCTTTTACGGCCAGTGCCATGATTGTGGTGGTGGGCGACATGCCATTATTTACGGCAGTCCAGGTCTGCCCGTTGTCCGACGAGCGAAACACTCCCTGCCCACTCACATTCCCATCGTGATACGTTCCTGCAAACAAATAATTGCTATTCGCTGTGAGGGCGTACACATGGAGCATTGTTAACCCGTTGTTTACCTGTGTCCAGCTATTACCATTGTCGGTAGAACGATATACACCTCCTCCCATGGTTCCTGCAAAAACAGTATTCCCATTGACATACAACGCAAAACAACTCACATTGTCGAGCACCTTCACCCAGTTGATGGTGCCTGTTGCTGAGGTTCGATATACTCCATTGGTGGTACCTGTAAACACATCGGTGGAATTGGCTGCGAAAGCCCTGACATCGCTTCCGCTCACGAGCCCGGTGGCATCGTAATTGAAATTGACACCCTGATCAGTTGACACTATCAATGAGCCTGTAGCATTGAGTCCGGCATAAATGGTATTGCCGTTTGCAAACACTGTGTTGATATTGCCACTGGCCATACCTGTTAAGCTCCACTGAGCATTTATAGTGGTGAATGGGAAAATGGCAAACGAAAAAATCGAAAAAAACAGCAGATATAAATCTCTGTTTGAAGCATTTGAGTATTGTTTTCTCATATGAATTTAACTTTAGAAATTAATTGTTGGGATTGTTGCAGCAAATTGATGTTGCAATTGCAAAGGAAAACCATTGCAAAGCGTTTCACAATGACCCTTTATAGTCATTTATCAGGTAGAAATAAGGAAATAATTCTTTAAATCAGGTAGTTAGATAAGTCCCTGATGCAGGCATCTTGCTATCAATTCGGAACTGGAATGAATCTGCGACTTATGAAGAATGTTCTTGCGGTGGTTTTTAACGGTATGCAGGGAGATAAAAAGTTTTTTTGCAATTTCAGGACCTTTTAATCCATGCGACAAGAGCCTGATGATTTCAATTTCGCGCTTTGTGAATACCGGCATTAAGGAAATCAGATGCTTTTGAGCAAAAATATCGAGCTCCACATAACTATTATTGCCTCTCAAATCGAGTAAAGTAACCTTGTAATTATTCGACGAGCTGATATTGGTGATATTGGTGAGTATGTTAAATGCCTGAATACAATTCCCGAAATCATCAACAGAAAGTACAACCGACTGATGTTGAAACAACTGATAATTCCCTGACAAAGTTTTCAATCTCAGGCAGTAACTTGATTTATAATTACCAATGTTCTTGTGGGGTATGTGCTGCCGGCAATAATCACGTATAGCAGTTTCTGCCTGTCGTACAAATGATTGATCTTCGGGGTGAATCAATTCCGCAATTTTGTCGAAGCTTATAATTTGTGATTCGAGCCCTAATACAAATTTGATGTTGCAATTAATATTGGAAATGAGACGGTTTTGATAATCAACCACGAAATAGCACATATGTCCGCTACTCAACACTGCCCCCATCCTTTCGTCGAAGTGCATTCCATAACATCTTAAGTCCGATTCATTCAGACGATTACTCAAAATATCCGGAACACTGAACGCAACGGATTTATAATTCATATACGATTATTATTAAATTCATGAGCACAAAGACCGATCAGGCATTAAACAGTTCATGAGTTACAATAGTTTAGATTGGGGATAAATAAGGGGGGATTGATATTTGATGCACAAAATTACAATCACTCATCCCCGCGAAATATTCTTCCTGTAATGTGTTGGAGTCAGATTAAACTCTTCCTATATATGTTTGTTAAAATACTTGATATTGCAAAAACCGACATTGTCAGCTGTTTCGGAGCCATTTAAACCGGCATCTCCCAACAGCTATGCCCGCTTCACAGCGACTTTAGATGCACACATACCGAACTGGAGGAGTTTAAAAGATGAGTTGAATGAGTTTATGGTATAGCCTTCGAATTACTTTATGAAAAAACAATCCCCTTGTAGTCATTCAACTAGAAGGGGATTTTTGTTTTTGCTTAGTACCCGGAGCCGGGATCGAACCGGCATGGAAGTGAATCCACTGGTGTTTGAGACCAGCGCGTCTACCAATTCCGCCATC
>CAYGJI010000068.1:0-17755 GCA_964350125.1 uncultured Paludibacter sp.
GCACACCGCTATGAGTTGAAAGGTGAATCAATGAGAAAGAGAAATATCAAATAATTTATTTACATTTGCTGCAAATTTACCATGTCTTAACAAATGGATCACTTTGCCGGAACAGTGGCTCACTTTTGTCGGAATATTCAATTGATTATCAGCGCCTTACAAATCAGGCTCTAAGAAATGATTTTAACTATGCTTTGCATGTAACTGAATATCAAGCCTATAAGAAATGATGTTTTTTTTCAGGAGATTGATTCTTGCGCAAGTTGGGTTAAATTACTATAGGTAATACTTCAAGTTATTTTTCCTTTTTCCAATATTCACCATAACTATTTATATATAAAGGAATTATCAAACTTAAAATTTAACACATCAACATTTGTCGTGTATTCTGAAGCAATATTTGCTGCATTTGAAATGTAATCCCAAGCATTATATCTAACTTTAGATGCAAAACTTCCCTCTTCACGCCTGCAATTCCTTAAACAAATTGGCTGTTTGTCGTTTGTAAATGCCGATTCCTGCGAGCATGGCACCAATAACTGTCGACAGCAAACCGGGTATAAATCCGACATACCAGGTGGTTGCATTGATTTGTGCTCTGAAAACCGTAGGCATGATGATGGTGGAATCCTGAATCATATCGCCGGCATCGATGCCGTATTTTTGCATCAGCCAGGCGAAGAAGAGTCCGAAGGCACTGCCGATAAACGATCCGATGGCGCCAATCAACAAAGCTTCGCCGATGAGTGAGCGATAGGTTTCATGCTTGTTTTCACCAATGGCGAGGCGCAGTCCGAACTCGCCGTAGCGCCGCAATCCGCCCAGTAAACCTGCGTTCCACAGCACTATCGACATGGCAAAAACGAAGATGAAAATCACGATGAACTGTGCATTTTCGGCATAGGTTATCATGAAATCCATGCCGCTGGCTTCAAACATGGGGATCATCACCGGAGCAAAAGGGTCGTCGGCACTCCCGATACCCTCATTAAACTGAGCTGCCAAAGCTTTCGCCCGTTTATTGTCATAGGTCGAATTTCTGAAGAAACCCAGCATTTCGCCGGTAGCATTCTCCATATTCAGTGCAAGTCTTACATCCTCTATATCAGCGTAAATCATCCCTTTATCGATGGCTGCCACGCCGAAATGCAGGGTACCGCAAACTGTAAAATTGTACATGGCCATATCGCCATACATGGTGCTCGACATCAGGGTTACTACATCACCCAATTTCAGATTCATCTTCTTAAACAAATCGTTGGAGATGAGTACCTCGCCCGGTTTTTCAGGAAATCTTCCGCTGATGAGTTTGGATTTCAAATCCATGCGCTGAATTTCTACATCATTTTTGAGCAAATGAATTCCGAAACCTCCCACATTGCCCTGCGCCCGGGTATTACCCGTTGTATCAGGCGCATCGAGCAAACCGCCAAACATGATTCGTTCGGCCCAATCGATATCAGGATAAGCGGTTTCCAGTTTTTTCAACAAAGCTTCGGATTCGGTAATAGCGTAATCGTTAGGCATTTGCGTGATATTTTGCTTGTATGCCTGCGTAACCACTTTCACATGACCAGATGTTAATTTGGCAGCTGTTTCGAGACTATCAGTGAATACTCCATTCATGTAAGCCTGCAAAAAAACCGTGATGGTTACACCCACCGACACCACAATAACAGGCAGCAAACTCCTGCTTTTATCTCTGATCAATCCTTTTAATAAAAAGCGTATCATAATCTTTTCAATTTAGCATGATGGTTAAACAATGCGGCCACGAATGGCTTCGGTCGGGTTCATGCGCGCAATTTTGCGGGCGGGCAGGTAGCTGACAATGGCTGTCACAATGAAGATAAACAGCACGGTTCCAATGACTAATCCCGGACTAATCAATGCATACATCGAATCGCCCATAGGGATACCAAAATCGGCTGCTTCCACAGGAAATGAGATCCCATGAACTGTCATGTAATACAATAACGGCGAACCCCAGACACAACCTAACGCAATGGCCAGCAAAGCATTGAGAGAACCTTCGAGGGTGAAATGCCGCACAACTTCTTTTTGAGTCATGCCCATAGCCACCATGGTTCCAATTTCTTTCTGTCGGCGGAAAATCGACAATGTTTGTGTGTCGAAAATGGCCAGCATGGCTAACAACAGAAAAACGACGTAAAAAACGCTGGTTCCCATGGATTTTGTTTTCACCATCAGCAAGGTTGAAGCAGTAAGCTCGTCGACCGACTTAAAATCCCAACCTGCTGCATCTACAATTTCAGCTTCGGATGATTTAATCAGCAGATTGGCAAAACCCTGATGCAGTGTCATTGTTTCGAGATCGTTGTATGCCAGCCACAAAGTGCCATTATCCACAGCGGGTACTGTTGTTTTAAAAATGCCCACCACGCGGATATCGGCAGCTTCGAAAGTGCCGTTCCTGTCTCTCCAGCGCAAAGTAATTACATCGTCCATCCGCACCTGAAGCTGACGGGCCATATAAGCACCGAGCACCACCGGAATTTCACTGATATTGGTATCGAGCACTGCAGTCGGTATCTGCAACAATTGCTGTTGCGGCCTGATACCTTTTAGCAAAACACCCTGCATGCGTCCGTTGGGATAAACCGAAGCGGTGGTAATAAGCACAGGCTCGGTAACACCCTGTTGTATTTGCTGCTGAAACGATTCAGGAATCATTACCGTACTCGAATCGAGGGTGAAGGGGTCGTGCGGGTCGTAAGCCGACTGCCAGTACTGTCCGCCGGCAATTTCCCAGCGCACAGCATCTTCGATGGCCTGTTTACTCCAGCCCTGCAAAATACCCTGCATGAGGATAATCATCACGAAGGAGATGGAGAGCACGAAGACATTCAGCCAGGTTTTTAATCCGTTGCCTATCAGACTTCTGAAGGCTGTTTTGAGCAGTTTCATGACAGTGAATTTTGGGGCGTTGAAATGAGATCATCGGCAACCACTTTACCATCTTCGAGACGAATGATGCGTTTCAGATACGAAATCACCTTATCGTCGTGGGTGGCAAAGATGAAACTTGTTTTGAGTTCTTCGTTGAGCCTGAGCATGGTTTGCAGGATGTTGTGCGAATTGGCCGAATCGAGGTTGGCGGTGGGCTCATCGGCAAGCACCAGTACCGGCCGCTTCACCATGGCGCGTGCAATGGCAACGCGCTGACATTCGCCGCCCGAAAGCTGGGCCGGGCGCGATTTCACTTTATCGGTTAGTCCAACCCATTGCAGCGTTTCCATCACACGCTGCCGGCGCTCTTCGGTGCTCAAATTGAGCAGCAGCAACGGAAACTCCACATTTTCGAACACAGTGTAAACCGGCAGGAGATTATATGTCTGAAAAATAAATCCCAGATCGTACTTCCGCAGCGCTGCAGCTTCTTTAGCAGTTAATTTCCCAACTGAACGATTCAGCACTACCACTTCGCCCTTCGAAGGAATATCGAGCGAACCAATGATATTCAGCAGGGTGGTTTTACCGGAGCCGCTGGGACCAACCAATCCCGCGAATTCGCCTTCGGAGAAGCTCAGGTCAATTTCGTTCAGGGCAGTGAAGAAACCAGCACCTACAGGGAATTTTTTGACCAGTTTGTTAATTTCAACGATTGTTTTCATTTTAATATTTTATTTAGAATCCACATGTTTGATTTTTGGGGATTTTATTTCAAAATTTTTAAATTACCGCTATGCCCTACCAAGACATCGCCGCTATGCGGCTCAAAGAAATCATCGCTATGCGGTTCAGGGGTTGAAGGGTTACGTTTAGCTACCAAGACATCGCCGCTATGCGGCTACAAAGAAATCACCGCTATGCGGCTCAGAAGTTATATGCCCCCATAACCTGAAGCCCTTTCCCTGCAAACATATTCCGGCCCTGTGCCGGCATGGCTGGCAACTGGTACGATTTCGGATTCAGGAAGGCCATCAGGTACAACGAAAAATTGTCCCAGCTGCGCGACCAGCTAACATAACTCATGGCCATGCTGTTACTTCCCGCCGGAAGATAAAAAAACATGGCCGATATATTATCGATCAGGGTTATGGGGTAGCTGGCCATCAGTCCCAGCACATTGGCTTCTACCCCACCCGTAAACAGCTGTTCGGCATTGTGATAGCGAAAATATTCGAGGGTCAGGCCAATTCCGTTCCCAATCGGCACGGTATAATCCATCCCGATATTAATCATATCTGTTTTTTTCGGAAAATACCTTGAAGTAAGATCATTCTCGCCGATGAGTGATGCACTTGCCTCGAACCACAGGCCCACTTCCACATCCCATCGTCCGTGAATCCCGAAACGATTTTCAACATGCCGGTGATCGCCCGTTACTATTCCAATGCGGTTAAATTGCTGTGTGAGCGTGCGATGATGGTAAGCAAATCCAACTTCGCCACCTGCAAGGGGCAATTCGAAACGACCGCCAAATTCAGGAATTCCGGGCACCGACCCGAAAACTTCAAAACCCTTCGGCTGCTTATTGCCTGCCATGCTCCACAGCCAAACCGAGCCATTATTGTCGAAGAAATACTTCCCGAGGATGCCGTATACTCCATCCGTAAGTTGCAGCGGGTCGCGGATATCCATGGCATCGAACCACATGAGCGGACGAAACATTTTGGCCGGACCGAAGTTGATTTTCTGCAAACCTGCTCTGAGATCGAATTTCTCACCCGAATACCGCATCCATACCCGATAGGGCTTGACGACTCCAACTGTATCGGCCCAAACATCATTTTCGAATGTAACACTGCCGTTGATATTGGCTGAGGCCTCAAAATCAATCAGATTGCTATTCCTGAGTGAATACTTCCCTGTGAATGTTGGCACAAACCGCGCTCCCGGCTGAATCAGCAGCGGGTCTTCAAGACTGGCAGTAGTCCACATCACCACCTGACCGCTAAAATTCAGCTCCGGCTTTGCTGCTGATGCTTTCAAAAAAATCAGCAACAACAACGTAATTAATATGGACGATAATCTGTTCATTGGGGTGGTGGCATCAAATCGTAAATCATCGATTTTCGCATCAAAGTTACAAAACATGCTTACACGCCTGTTTTTTGTCAGCTTATTAATTTGATTTTAATATAATTTAACAGAAGTAATGATTCATTCTGAATTTAACTTCACATCAATCAGACATTTATAGGTATTTTTGCCGCTGATAAAAATTGTTAAGTCACATTAAACATGCTGCAACTGTGAATTACGACCAAGCACTACACAAGTCGGCTGCATATTGCTCATCATCAGAGCATTGCATCTCGGAGTTAAAAGTAAAACTCGACAAGTGGGAGGTTGAAGCGTCTGATCAGTTGAAAATCATCAATTATCTGAAACTTGAGCACTACATTGATGAAGTGCGGTATGCAGTGGCTTTTGTAAAAGACAAATTCCGATACAACAAATGGGGCAAAATAAAAATAGCCCTGGAATTGAAACAGAAAGGGATAAACTCTGAAACCATTGCATATGCTTTGTGTACTATCGATGAAGAGGAATATAAACAAATGATTATCAAACTGATAAAAGATAAAGAAAGAGGCATCAAATTTAACAACCAATACGAACGTCAGGGAAAATTGCTTCGTTTTATGACCAGCAAGGGTTTCGAAACAGAGGCAGTAATTCGATTGATCAGCAAACAAGACATATAAAAGATGGAAAAGAAAAACTTCAGCGACAGAATACTTGGTTTCATTGAGAAGGGCGGCAATGCGCTTCCCCATCCGGCTGCACTTTTTGCACTATTTGCATTGGGAACGTTGGTAGTATCAGCCATAGCAGCGTTAACTGGCTGGCAGGGTGAAAATCCGGCTACGGGTGAAACCATTAAAGCCATCAACCTGCTATCAATCGAAGGATTGCATCGAATCATGTTGGAAATGGTGACCAACTACACCGGTTTTGCTCCGCTCGGTATAGTGATGGTAGCTATGCTGGGTGTTAGTCTGGCTGAAAGCAGCGGACTGGTCAAAGCTTTCATCAACTCATTATTGCTGAAGGCTCCCCGCAAAATGATTACTTTCATGGTGGTTTTCACCGGCGTTATTTCGAACATAGCATCTGATTTAGGCTATATAGTAATCATTCCGATGGCCGGCGTTATTTTTCATTCGCTGGGCAGGCACCCGATAGCGGGTATGTCGGCCGCCTTTGCAGGGGTGAGTGGCGGTTTCAGTGCTAATCTGCTGATAGGCACCATCGACCCCTTGCTTGCCGGTTTATCGACCGAAGCAGCAACCATTATTGATCCTGATTATTATGTAATGCCAACGGCAAACTATTATTTCATGGTGGTATCCACTTTTGTCATTGCGTCGGTTGGAACCTGGGTAACCACTGCCTGGGTCGAACCACGCTTAGGCAAATATACCGGCGAAATACCTCAGGAAGATATAAAACCGCTGGCCCCCGAAGAAAGAAAAGGTTTGAGATGGACAACCATCACCCTTTTGCTTTGGATTGCTGTAATTGCAGCAGGGGTATTACCAGAAAACGGATTTCTGCGTGGCCCCGACAATTCGGTATTGCATTCGCCTGTGCTGAAAGGTTTCATCACCATTTTATTCCTCATTGCAGGAAGCATGGGTATTGTTTATGGCTTTGTGTCCAAATCGTTTAAAAACCATACCGATGCCATCAACGGTATGAGTAAGGGTTTCCGCGAACTGGTGCCTTTTCTTGTGCTGGTATTTTTCGCAGCGCAGTTTGTAGCCTGGTTCAAATGGAGTAACCTCGGATTATTAATTGCCATACAGGGAGCAAGCTGGATCGAAAGTACCAATATGGGACTGATTCCGCTCGTAATCATGTTTATCATCTTTGCCGGCTTTCTCAATCTTTTCATGGGAAGTGCCTCAGCCAAATGGGCTATTCTCGGTCCTGTGTTTATCCCGATATTCATGTTGCTCGGATATTCACCCGAATTATCGCAGGCGGTGTATCGTGTGGGCGATAGTGTTACCAACATCATATCACCCATGATGAGCTATTTTGCACTCATCATCGTTTTCTATCAGAAATACGATAAGAAAGCCGGCATCGGAACCATCATTGCCACGATGTTACCTTACTCGGTTGCCTTCTTCATTTTCTGGACTGCCCTGCTGATTGTCTGGATTATTTTTGGTATTCCGCTCGGACCTGATGCGGGCTTGTATTACGTGAAATAAAACCGAATAATTGTTTAAAATCACTTACTTCAAAATCCTTTTTTCGACAGTTTCGATGGATCATCTTTAATCCCAACCGGCCAATGTCCATAGCATTTATCAGTTGTGACAAACCCTGCAAAACAGCACACACATGATTTCCATCTTGGTTTATACCACGGAGTTAATTGGTGTTGAGGCGTAATTTGCAGATTAGTTGTGAATTAATTACTAATCGGAAATATACCCGAAGCCACGTAATTTGATATCTTTATTTCTCCAGTCTTTCTCAACTTTCACAAAGAGTTCGAGAAAGACCTTTTTTTCGAAAAAAGCTTCGAGGTCTTTGCGGGCTTCGGTTCCCACTTTCTTGAGCGACTTACCCCCGTGACCTATGATGATGCCTTTTTGCGAGTCTCTTTCGGCATATATCACAGCACTTATCCTAATAAGTTTATCTTCCTCTTTAAACTGCTCAACTTCCACTTCAACAGCATATGGAATTTCTCTATCGTAGTTTAAAAGAATTTTCTCGCGTATAATCTCTGTCACAAAAAAACGGGCGGGCTTATCTGTAAGCTGATCTTTGTCGAAAAACGGCGGCGATTCCGGCAGTAAATGTAGAATCCTTTTGAAAAGTACATCAACATTGAATTTCTCTAAAGCTGATACAGGAAATATCTCAGCACGGGGTAATAAGGCCTTCCATTTCTCGACCAAAACTTCTAACTTTTCCTGATCAATTAAATCTATTTTATTGATAATGAGAATTAAAGAAGCCGGATTGAGATTTACCATTTCAATGAAATCTGCATTTTTTTCATTCGAATCGAAAACATCAGTTACATACAACAGCACATCGGCATCGCTCAGGGCTGAGTTCGAAAAGCGGCGCATCGATTCCTGCAGGCGGTAATTGGGTTTCAACACACCGGGAGTATCTGAATACACAATCTGAAAATCCTCACCATTTACAATTCCGAGTATGCGGTGACGGGTGGTTTGAGCCTTCTGCGTGATAATGGAGATACGCTCGCCCACCAAAGCATTCATGAGCGTCGATTTTCCCACATTGGGATTTCCTACGATATTTACAAAACCGGACTTGTGCATCTGTAAAATAAAAATGAATCTGAATAAAAATAGCTTATCATTGAAGGCACAAAGATAAATATAAAAGTCCAATGGCTGATATAATTCAACTTTTTCTTATCTTTGACCACCCAAAAAATGAAGATTTATATGTCTATCAATGATAAAATTCAGGCTTTTTCACAGCATTTAAAGCTGGTGTTTATAGTGGTGGGGGTGATCATTGTGGTTGCTTCCACCTATTTTAGCAACAGGCTTGCCAAATCGCTGGCAGAAGAAGAAAAAAGGAAAATAGAAATCTGGGCAGAAGCTACCCGGCAACTGATACTATCCGACGATAATACGAACTTAGAGTTCATTACATCCATCATTGAAGAAAACAAAACCATCCCTGTAATACTGGTCGATGCAAACGATCAGTTACTATCTTCGCTCAACATCAGGGAACCCAGAAAAAATGTCGATTTATTCTATCAGAAGGAAATACAGCGGCTGAAACATAAAAATCCGGCCATAGAAGTAAAACTTGGCAATACTTCACAATACCTTTATTACGATGAATCATCCCTGTTGAAAAAACTGTACTATTTTCCTTATGTTCAGCTGAGTGTGATTTTCGTTTTCATGTTTATATCCTTTTTTGCATTTTCGAGCACTAAAAAAGCGGAACAAAACAGGGTTTGGGTTGGCCTGTCGAAGGAAACAGCACATCAGCTTGGCACACCCATTTCTTCACTACTTGCCTGGGTCGATTTATTGAAGATGAAACACAGCGATGATAAAATGATTGGCGAAATGTCGAAGGATGTTAACCGACTGAGAATCATTGCCGAGCGTTTTTCCAAAATTGGATCGGTACCCGATTTGCAATTGGTTAGTTTGAACGAAGCTTTGCAAAACGCTGTGCATTACATCTCCAACCGCACCTCCGACAAAGTAAAAATTCAGTGTCATTTCCCCGATAAAAATCACATTTTCATCAAGCTCAACATCCATCTTTTCGAATGGGTGATCGAAAATCTTTGTAAAAACGCCATCGATGCCATGGATGGTACGGGCAAAATTTACATCAATGTGACTTACGACGAAAAAGAATGTTTCATCGATGTACGCGACACTGGCAAGGGCATTGAGCGCGCCAAGTTTAAAACCATTTTCAATCCTGGTTTCACTACCAAAAGCCGAGGTTGGGGCCTCGGACTTTCGTTGGCCAAGCGCATTATTGCTGAATATCACGGTGGAAAAATATTCGTCAAAAACTCCGAAATAAATGTAGGTACTACATTCAGAATCATACTCAAAGCATGAGTTATCCTTTTTTTAAACGCTTTTTTGGAATTGATTTTTATATTCTCCAAACTTTTTGTACTTTTGCACGGTTTTTTAAGCACTAAATCAAGCATGTCGAAATTCGGACAATATAATATTCCACTTAAGAACATTGTAGATGAAACTCGTATTTACGATTTTGATCTGAACAACGAATATTTCGCCAAAATCGACAGTCCTGAAGTGAGCCGTGGCCATCTGGGAGCAAGAGTAACCGTTCTTAAGAAGAATGAAGTTTTTGAGTTGCGATTTGAAATCCAGGGAGTAATTTTCATACAATGTAACCGCTGTCTGGATGATATGGAGCAACCCATCAAACACACCGACATTATTCAGGTGAAGCTTGGAACCACCTATTCTGAAGAGAATGAGACGGTGATTGTTCCCGAGAGCGATGGAGCTATCAATGTGGCCTGGTTCATGTACGAATTCATTGTACTGAGCATCCCGATTAAGCACGTTCACGCTCCCGGCGAATGCAACAAAATGGTTATGACCAAGCTTAAAAGACACATTGCTCGTCAGAAAGACGATACCGAGGAAAACCCTTTGTTTGACGATGATGGCGACGATACAATTTCTGACGAACCGCAAACTGACCCGCGATGGGATGGTTTGCAGAATATAAATTTCGACAATTAAATAAATTAAAGAGTAAAACAATGGCACATCCTAAGAGAAAACACTCGAACACCCGTACAGCTAAGAGAAGAACACACTACAAGGCTGAAGCACCCACTCTGGCAACTTGTCCTAACTGCGGAGCAGCCCATATTTATCACACTGTTTGTGGAGAATGTGGATACTACAGAGGGAAATTAGCAATTGAAAAATTAGCAACCGTTTAAAAATGTCTAAACTTCACGCAGTGATCACTGGTGTGGGCGGTTATGTTCCGGAATATATCCTGAACAATCATGAACTGAGCGCCATGATGGACACCAGTGATGAATGGATCACCTCCCGCGTGGGAATCAAGGAGCGCCGTATTCTGAAAGAGCCGAATACCGGTACTTCATACATGGCAGCCAAAGCAGCGGAAGAACTTTTTGCCAAAACAGGCACTAAGCCCGAAGATATTGATCTGGTAATAGTAGGAACCACCACACCCGATTATATCTTCCCTTCTTGTGCCGCCATGATTACCGAGCGACTTGGCATTAAAAATGCGCTGGCTTTCGACCTTCAGGCAGCTTGTTCGGGCTTTATTGTTGCTCTGACCAACGCAGCCAGTTTTCTTGAGTCGGGGAAATATAAAAAAGCACTCGTTTTCGGAGCTGAAAAAATGTCGTCGATAACCAATTACGATGACAGAACTACCGCTCCCCTTTTCGGCGACGGTGCCGGTGTTGTTTTGCTCGAACCCACCACCGAAGAACTTGGTGTGATGGACTCGCTCATCTTCACCGACGGATCCGGAGGTAAACACCTGATGCTTAAGGCCGGAGGTTCGGCCAACCCCGCTTCGCACGAAACCATCGACAAACGTGAACATTCGGTTTATCAGGAAGGCCAGAACGTATTTAAGCACGCTGTGACCAATATGGCCGGAGTTTCGGCCGATATCATGGAGAAAAACAATCTCTCGGCCAACGATATCAACTGGCTGATACCGCATCAGGCCAACCTGCGCATCATCGATGCCGTGGTAAGCCGTACAGGTGTGGATTACGATCGGGTTATTATCAATATCGAGAAATATGGAAATACCTCGGCAGCCACCATTCCTATCTGTATCTGGGAGCGCGAAAAGGACTTCAAAAAAGGCGATAATATCATCCTTACTGCCTTCGGCGCAGGGTTTACCTGGGGAGCTGTTTGGTTGAAATGGGGGTATTGATCTTCCTGTCAATATTTTAATAAACGGGTATCCTGATGGGTATCCGTTTTTTTACCATCAAGGGGGTTCACGCAACTGATGCAGAGAATCAACAAAGGACGCAGAGAAAATCTTTGCGAACATTGTGAATTCTCTGCATCTGTTGTGTGAAAAATAAAACTTTATTACCTGAAAAAGAATTCCGGCAGCTTAAAAACCTTTTTCTAATTGTAAGGTTTTCGTTGGCTGGTCGCATACTTCAGTAGGACCATAGTACTGGATAGGACCCGGGTACACATAGCTGTGTTGCTCATCGGCCCACAACTCACGATACCTGGCAAAGAACTGGAAAGGAGCACCACCGAGTTGCACCAGGGCTTTCTGAATCACAGGCTTCATTTTACCGTGACGGCGTTCCATATTCATCATCATGGTGATGGGCACACCACCGGCAATCCACTCATCGGCAGGAGCTGTGGTATTGCGTACCGACGCCATGTAGCCTGTTTTATCCTCTGAAATAAGTACTGCTGCTGTATAGCCAAGTGAATAAGTATAATCAGCATCGAAATTGGAAGGAATAGCACAACGACCTTCATAACCAAAGAAGTGATTAATTGAAGAAAATTTACCCTTGTACTTACCTGAAGCTTTAAGCAAAGCCAATTTTTTGGCAACCATCTCAATAAGCAGTTTCTCAGTTTCGATGAGCGAAACCTGCACATTGCCATGCGGGTCGCGATCGAGCGTAAGCTGGCGTGCAATTCCCTTCGGAAGATCACGATACACCTGAGCGCTATCGGGCGAGAGTAATCCCTTCACATACTGACGCTTTTCGTCGTCGGTTTCGAGCGCATTAAAATCATCGTTATGAGCCAACAGGTCGTTGAGTTCAGCAATCAACTTCTTCATGGCCGGAATAAACTCAATCAGCCCTTCGGGGATAAGGATAGTACCAAAGTTCAGTCCGTGTTCGGAACGTTGCACAATCACTTTAACAATATCTTCTACCACATCATTGAGCGTCATATTTTTGGCTTCTACTTCCTCAGAAATGATGGCGATATTGGGTTGACTCTGCAGTGCGCATTCGAGTGTGATATGCGAAGCTGAACGACCCATCAGGCGGATAAAGTGCCAGTATTTCTTGGCCGAATTAGCATCGCGCTGAATATTGCCTATGAGTTCAGAATACACCTTGCAAGCTGTATCGAAACCGAAAGAAGTCTCAATCATTTCGTTTTTCAGGTCACCGTCGATGGTTTTGGGACAACCGATAACCTGTATATTTTTCCCATGCTGGGCATAATATTCGGCAAGCACACAGGCATTGGTATTCGAATCGTCGCCACCAATTACAACGATGGCGTTGATACCCAGCTGTTCACAAATTGCTACCCCTTTTTCATACTGTTCAACATCTTCAAGTTTGGTGCGACCCGATCCAATGATATCGAAACCACCCGTATTTCGGTAATCAGCCACAATCTCCCGGGTAAGTTCGATGTATTTATGATCCACCAAACCGCTCGGACCTCCGAGGAAACCATACAATTTATTGGCAGGATTGAGGGCTTTCAGACCGTCGAACAAACCGGCGATCACATTATGTCCACCGGGGGCTTGTCCGCCCGAAAGAATAACACCTGCATTTTTAACAGGATAGTCTTTGCCTACACCTGCTTCAAAAGTTATCAGGGGCATACCATAGGTATTCGGGAACAGCGCTTTGATATCGTCCTGATCGGCAACCGACTGTGTGGCAGCACCCTCTTTCAGCACTACCGACCCCTTGAGCGACGCAGGCAATTTCGGCTGATAGCTTGCCCTTGCAATCTGCAGGGGACTTTTAATCATTGGTTTCATGTTCAAACTCAGTTATTTATGAATTGATTTAAATAGTTGATTGCGAATGATAAATTGACGCGCAAATTTACAAAAAAATGTGCAAAGTTGGAGGTTAAAAATGTGTGAAATAAAAAATGCCTCGAAAACCTCCAATGAATAAAATTGTTGATAACTTTTCCTTCATTTGAAAAAACAAGCTTGTACAATTTAAACATATTAACTATCATTGCAAAATCTTTACGTAACTACTCTTATACATGAAATTCAGATTAACTTTAGCTTTAGAAAAGGAAGTGTACGGAAGCATACTTCCTTTGAATTATCAGTACGAATTATCCTCATTCGTTTACACTGCCATTCACAGATCAGATGCTAATTATTCCACCTGGTTACACCAAAATGGATTCATTGCCGACAACAAGCAGTTTCGCCTGTTTACATTCTCGCATCTTCAGGTTACGAAATACAATATTGCCGGTGACCGGCTGATGATCGAATCGCCCACTGTAGAGTGGCAAATTGCTTTCCTGCCCGAGCGATCGACCGAAGAATTCATCCGTGGACTTTTCTCCGAACAGGTTTTCACCCTTGGCGACAGCCAATCGAAGGTACAATTCCGCATTACCGGTATCGAACTGATGACCGAACCCTCATTTAGCATTGGCACGGTCTTTACCACCCTTTCGCCCGTTTGCATTGCCCGGCACATACCCGAAAAAAATCAGATATCCTACGAATCGCCCGACAGCCCTTACGCCCGCGAAGCGCTATTCCGCAATCTGAAAAACAAATACGCGGCCTACCACGGACACGAATATACCGGCTCCGAAACATTTGAACTGAAACTGCTTTCGAAACCCATCTCGAAATTAGTGACTATCAAAACCGGCACGCCTTATCAGACAAAAATCAGAGGATACACATTTAGATTTTTGTTGAAAGCTGATGAGGAACTGCTGAAAGTTATGTGGAGCAGCGGATTGGGTGAAAAGGGCAGCATGGGTTTTGGATGTGTGGGGGTTGGATGAGTTTTGACAGGATTTTTATAGAAGAGGAGACAGGATTAACAGGATTAACAGGAAAGAAAACACCAATATGAGGGTATATTTAAAAATCAAATCAAACAATTGTTCCATACCATTTAGTCACCAACATCTATTAGTGGGGACAATACATAAATGGTTAGGATGGAATCAACTACATGGAAACAAGGCTCTTTTTTCATTTTCAAGAATCGAAAAAGGGAAAAGTACAAATGAAGGTCTAAAATTAGGAGACTTCAGCTCAATGTACTTTAGTGCACATGATGACACGGTCATTAAAAATTTAATCCGTGGAATTCAAACTGATCCTACCATGTTCAATAAATTAAATGTAACAGACATTGTGATACAGGAAAATCTGGACTTCTCAAATCAAAATTACTTCTCATTAGGAAGTCCTATATTTGTTAAAAGAAATACTGGGGATACTAAAACCAAACATTTTATCTATTCTGAAAAGGAAACCAGTGAACTATTAACAGAAACACTGAAAACAAAAATGAAAGTTGCAGGTATTTCAGATGACTCTCTTGAAATATTTTTTGATCAGGCTTATCCTAATCCTCAGGTTAAATTAATCGATTACAATGGGATTAAAAATCGGGCAAATTGGTGTCCGGTCATTATTAATGGTAAACCTGAGACAAAACTTTTTGCATGGAATGTTGGATTAGGAAATTCAACAGGGATTGGTTTTGGGGCGATAAAGTAATTAAAGTTCAGACAGGATTAACAGGATTAATAGATAAGAATATGTATTACGTAGTGAAATACACAGGTCCGTTTGGGTTTATAAAACCATGGACGGCAGTAAGAGATAGTAAAACATTCAGTCAGCAATTTTTAACTCCCTCTATTATTGAGGGGATCAGACAGAAGCTGGAAGTAAAAACTATCCTCAGACATAAATTGACTTACACCTCGATAAGTGTACAACAAGAGCAAACGCAAACCAGAGGATGGGAGAAGAAAGCGCAACAAAAAATAATGGTACGTAATCAATCCATTCTGGAAAGAGGTGTGATGATTGACCCAGTTCTGTATTTGGTTTTCGAATCAGAAGAAGATGCTGTTAAAGCTTCGAAACAGCATATTTGTTTGTGCAGAAACGAAGACATTTTGTTGCCTGACTTGAAGATAGAGCCGAAAACGGAAACGGAATTTGATAAAATAACCGGTTTTGAATTGAAGTTTGGAGAAAACGAAAAATCATTTCTCGTAGGGTTTGATCGTTTTAAAAATTCGCTAATCATGTATGGTTTTTTAGAAATAACAGGTAAACCCGTAAGCGGAATGTAATGAAACACCTGGATCACATACTTGCCAAAGGAGAAGAAAATGGACGAATTTCGTTAGTTCGCCATTTGACCGAAGTTGCTATGCTTGCTGAAAAAGTGGCGACAAATCTTGGTATGGATACCAATGTTGCCCGGCGTGGAGCAATACTGCATGATATTGGTAAAGCAAGTACAGTTTTCCAAAAGACACTACAAAAAGGATTTCAACGAGCTCCCGGATTTCTTTTCAGACACGAATTAGCTTCTTTATTTTTCATATCTCTGCTTAACGAAAACGAAAAATACCCAATAATTGATATGGTTGTTGCGCATCATAAATCAATATATAAAGATGCTGGGGGTAAAGGTATTTTGGATTTGACGGATAACGACCCGCAAGTACTTGAAAAACATTTGACAGACTTTGAAACTTGGAGTAAAGATGCTTTGGAGATTTTGGAACATTTCGGATTTAACTCAAGATTAATTAGCATTCAGGAAGCAAAAAACAATTTCTATGAAGTAGTAGATTATTGTGAAAGCAAAGATTACGGTTATTCGGAGTGGAAAGGAGTATTGATTGCAGCTGACCATTTAGCCTCAGCATTAAACAGAAATGTTGAGAATGTGTCGGATAGACTTTTTATAAAACCTGATTTAGCTTTTTATCATTCAAGAAAAAGTGAGTTATATCCATTATCATTGACTTCAACTGATGATAAAAGAAAGCACACATTAGTGACAGCGCCAACAGGGGCCGGAAAGACTGACTTTCTGTTGCGTAGATGCAAAGAAAGAGTGTTTTATACACTGCCATTTCAGGCTTCCATCAATGCCATGTACGAACGGATAAAAACTAACCTGAAAGATACTAATGCAGAAGTCCGATTGTTACATGCTTCCTCAAGCTTGAAGATTGAAAAAAATGATATTGAAGAGAAAATTATTCAACGACATATTGGAGCATCAGTAAAGGTACTCACTCCGCATCAAATGGCTTCGTTGGTATTCGGGACAAAAGGTTACGAAGCCATGATTACCGACTTGAGAGGTTGCGATGTGATATTGGATGAGATTCATACTTATTCGGAAACCACACAAGCCATTGTCCTGAAAATAGTGGAAATACTTTACAGCATTGGTTGCAATTTACATATCGGAACTGCCACCATGCCTGCCGAGTTATATAGTAGATTAATTGGGATATTGGGTGGATCAGATTCTGTTTATGAAGTGAAATTGGATGAAAAGACACTTGATACGTTCGACCGACATATTATCCACAAAGTAAATTCATTGGAAGATATAGAACAGGTTAGTAAGGAGGCAATAGCAAACAAACAGAAAATACTTTTTGTGTCTAATCAGGTAAAACGGGCACAAGCATTATATCAACAATTGGCAGAGGATTATCCTGAAATAAATAAAATGCTTATTCATAGTCGGTTTAAACGAGGAAAAAGAAGCCAGTTAGAATCCGATTTAAAAAACATTTATAATGAATCTACAGATGCCTGTTTGGTAGTTTCTACTCAGGTTGTTGAAGTAAGTCTGGATATAAGTTTTGATTTGATGATTACTGAATGTGCCCCAATAGATTCGTTAATTCAACGTTTCGGTCGAATAAATCGCAAACGAACCAATGATACTATCGGGAAATACAAACCGATATTTGTGATAATGCCTTCAGAAAACAAATCGGATGCAATGCCTTATGATATAGAAATACTTAAATTAACCTATCAGACATTGCCTGATGGAGCATTGATGAAAGAACGGAACGCACAGCAAATGATTGATTCGGTTTATATCGATAATAAATTTTTGGATATCAGCCTGTTATCAGTATTCAAAGATGGACAATGGCAAATAAAAGAACTTTGGCACAATCCCAAATCAGCATTATTGGAAACATTGGATATTGATTCGGTAACCTGTATTGATGAGGCAGATCGCAAAATATATGATAATGCCACTTACGAAGAACAATCAAAAATGGAGATTCCTGTTTCATTCCGATCCATCGGTTACGCTGGATTAGATAAACTGAAAACTGGTTCACGACCTTTCGTGATACCCTCAAAAGCATATGATGCAGAAATGGGGTTTTTGAGCGAGTATGCCAGACCTGAATTTTATGACATTAGTAAACAATTTATTTAAACACAACTATAG
>CAYGJI010000069.1:0-17530 GCA_964350125.1 uncultured Paludibacter sp.
ATATTGAATCAGAATCAACTGCAAACGATAGAATATGTTATCTTTCAAACGATATAACAATAGTTCGTTAATCTTTATGTTAAATCTCTGATTATTAGGAAAATAACTATGTATTTGTTTGTATAAGTCATTGAAAATCAGTATCTTTATAGATAATTCACCCCCTACAAAGACATGATTTCCAAGACCCATATATCTTCAGAACACCTGACCTACATTCCCGATATGCCATAAATTCCTGTGTCTCTGATATACTGCCTGATCATTTTCAATCTGCCTGCGTAGTGATAAATTCGCTTATTTGTTGCAATAATTCTGGTTTGTCGTCGAGAAACAGAGCACTCATGCCATGATGCATCACATAACTCCTTAAAAATAATTTCAGATTCTCCTTGCTGATACCATATCCCTGATAATAAGTAAGTTTCGATGGGTCGCACATCCATTCGTCCGGTATTTTTCCTTCGATGATTTGAAGATATCTGTCGGCCACCTGGGTATTGTTCCAACGCGAAGTAACAAACTCATGGAGTTTAGATGCGTTTTCGAGTCGCAGGGCTTTGTTGATTACAAGATTTCGGATTTCGTAGCGCAAATTCCCGGGCTGACAAAATGTTGCCGGCGGTATTACTTTTTCTGGATAATCGCGGTGGATGGTGCAGGCATAATATCCCCCGTTTACCACCGCTTTACGTGCAAAGGCTGCTTCAGTTCCCAAACCACCAATGGGAATGTCGGAATAAAGTTCATCCACCACCAAATCGCATTTGGCCAGTTCGTCGATTACACGTTCGTTAGGGACATTCTCAAGTCGGATATATTCGATGGGTAATCCTTCTTTTTCTAACTTTTCTATCATCTCTTCAATCGTGGTCGTGCCCTTCGACAAGCTGTTCGAGGGAGCATGCAGTATTCTTACTACCCTTGAAAAGGCATTGGTTGTTTTGAAGGGCTTCATCTGCTGATGATCGTTGGGGAATCCTACATGCAGCCACGAAATGAAGGGTTTCTGCTGAAAAAGTGCTGTTGGTGGATGATTGATGATGTGGTGAGCATAACGTTCGATACGCCGGATACGTTTATGCTGCGCTTTTGTTTCACGATAACAACGTGCTAAGTGATATTTACCTCCACCCCTGCTGTATTTTCCCAGAATATTATTTCCGGAAAGATAAGCAGGACGCGATTCGGTTCCCAGGAATACCACGATGATTTTCTTACGAAAAAAACGCAAAATGGCTAACTCGTGGTAGGTAAAGAAGGGTTGCGAATTGAGAATAAACACATCATAGCGCACCAGTGCAAAACAGAACACAATGGTATGAATCAGCATGAGTACAGCAGCTGCAGGTAACAACAATGGCAACAATACCGGTTTTCGGCATTGTTTATAAAACCTGAAAACAGCCTGATTGAGCAAAGCCAGCCGGTTCATGGGAGGGTTGTAATATTTACTTCCTATGAGAAACCACAAGTCGGCATCGATTCCTGATTTATCGAATCCGTCTTTCAGTTGCGTGAAGTACCCTGCAATTTCTTTATTTCCTATATAGATACGCATTGTAAAACAGTCTGTTATTAAGCGTGATTTTGGTCTTTGTCGTAGTTTCGGGTATATTTGAGATAAAAACTGAGTGGAATCAGATTGGCTTTTGCCAGCAGGTAGAAGAACCATCTCATTCGCTCAAAGGTTTTTTTGTAGGTAGGGAAATCGCGATACGATTTATTGGGAGCTATGAGATATGCCTGAAACTCATCATCGCTGATTTCGAGACGACTCTTAACTTCTGTAATTAATTCCTGTTCGATAGGTTTGGGCTTCGTGATAGCAACAAGAGCTTCTTCCCTGCTCCATTGTCCCGAGCGCACCAATGCCGAAAACTCACACAGCCGAAGGTCGTAGCCAAACTTGCGGGGCAGCCAGAAGTTGTTTGTAAACCAGGAAGTCCGGTTTTCCATATGATGCCCGCCATAGTACTTCCATCCAAATTCAGTATGTAGAAACTGTTTGGTCTTTTCTTTGTCGTAATCAAGGTAATACAACGGTCTGATTTTCTTAATCCCATCGAAAATTGTCCATTTCAGCCACTTATGCATATCGAGCAAAGGCAGCGTTTTTATTTTTTGTTGTCCGAATTGCTTTTGCACCGATCTGATATAACGAGCATCCATGTAAAACCAGCCGTGTGGTGAGATGCCTTCGGTGCGGAACGAATGCCCCTCGAAAATGTATTTAATACCATATTTACGGCAGGCCATGTAGTGTACAGTGGCTAAGGCAATATCGCTCGGCGAATCTATATCGGGTACCGATGCCTTCATAAACGATTTAAACACATCGGCATATTCGCGGTTATTGACTACATGGGTGTACAGGTCGATTCCTAATTTGCCGGTCACTTTCCAGATATTTTCTACCGCAATTTCAGAGTTCCAGGTATTGTCGTAATGGGCAGCCAATGGTCTGAGTCCTAATATTTCTTTAGTGAACCACAGCATATACGAAGAATCGGTACCACCACTCACACCCACCACTACGTCGTAGGGTTTATGCTTCTGTTCCATTTTGATTTTTGCTGCCAGGGTGGTCAGATATTTCATTCCTTCTGCACTGGTTGGATACATCTTGTTCAGCGCATCATGTTGCTGGCAATAGTTACAAACCCCTTCACTGTCAAAATTGATATAAGGAATGGAACTATCGTAAATACATCGTGTACAGGTCTTTGCTTCCATTATAAGTGATTGATTTTTTTAAGTGCTTCCCTGTCGGGGAAATTGATGAGCACGCCCTTGTTTTTCTGCTGAAATACCGCCATACTCCCGATGGCCACAGCCGAAGCTTTTCCAACAACCAGTGCTGACCGGATGTGTACAATATCGCCTGCTCCTCCCAGTGCAATTACAGGTACTTCCACATTCGAGCAAATTCGGCGAATCAGTTTGATATCGAATCCTTTCCAGGTTCCCTCCCTCGACAGGTCGTGGATAATGATCTCCCCGGCTCCTGCATATTCCATTTCGAGCAAGAACACCTCAATCTCTTTGCTGCTTGTTTTACGTGCCGAATTGTAGCAAAGGCGATATTCGCCGAAAATGGTTTTTTTAATGTCCACTGAAACCACAATACACTGACTTCCGAACATTTCGGCAGCTTCATTAACCAACCACGGATGGGTGTGTGCTGCTGAGCCTATCACCACCTTTTCGACACCTGCTTTTAGTATTTCTCTGATTTGATTAATATTGGTAATTCCACCGCCATAAGTAAGAGGCATGAAACATTCGTTGGCCAAACGGCGAATAAGCGACATATCGGGCCCCCGTTTATTTCTGCCGGTCGAAATATCAAGCACAATGAGTTCATCAACTTCTTTGAGGTTGAAAATCTTGGCAGCATTCACCGGATCGCCTACGTATCGTGGATTACGGAATTGTTCGGTTTTTACCAGCTGGCCATCTTTTACCAGCAAACAGGGGATCAATCGGTTTTGTAACATGGTTCAAATTGATTTAAAATTTTTGAAAACAGACATTCCGAAGCGGTGACTTTTCTCGGGATGGAACTGGCATCCGAAGATATTTTCGTGTTCAATCACCGAATCGAACCATCCACCATAAAATGTTTTTCCTGCAACAATTTCCGTGTCATGGCTTTGCACATGGTAAGAATGCACAAAGTAGAAACGGGCATCTTCGGGCATATCTTTGAGTAAAACGCTTTTTTCTGAGGGTTTTACGGTATTCCATCCCGTATGCGGTATTCGCAGTTGTGCCGAGTAACTTTGTTCAAAACTTATGGTATTTGCATTGAGCCAACCCAATCCAGCGTTCGTGCCTTCAGCACTACGCATAGTCAGGAGTTGCATGCCCAGACAAATACCCAATACAGGTATTTTGCGAATTAAAATCATTTCATAAAGCATTTCGTCCATGCCCGAATTCTTCAGATTTTTCATTCCCTGATCGAAAGCACCCACTCCCGGCAAGATGATGTGTGAAGCCCTTTTCAAATCATTGAAATCGGCACATAAGCCTGCCTTAATATCCAGATATCGCAGCATGTTCAAAACTGAACCGGTATTGCCCAGACCATAATCGACAACTGCTATACTCATATTGTATTTCTGAAACGTATGAAACGGGCCGGAATACCCGCATATACGCTGTAGGGTTCGATATTCTTATTCACTACCGAACCTGCTCCGATAATGGCTCCTTCGCCGATTGTAACACCAGGAAGTATCACCGCCCCGGTTCCAATATCAGCACCATCGCCAATGAAAACAGGTGCAAAACACAGTTTCTGATGTATCAGTGGTAAAGAAATCTGCGAATCTTCGTGTACAGAAGTAATAATTTTCACTCCCGGGCCAATGCCCACAGCCCTGCCTATGGTAATGCCACCAGCCGAATGGAGGAAGCATTGCTGCCCGATCCAGCAGCCTTCGCCAATAATCATTTCGTCCTTGTAATATCCCTTCAGGATGGTTTGGTGACCGATATAAACATGATTATGAATCGTGATGTTTTCGGGATGAAACACCAAAACGCCATCTTCTATTACGACTCCTTCGCCAAGTTGACGAAACGAATTGCGGTCGTTACAACCCGAGCCGTGTGAAGTGCGGGCTGTTATCCTGTTAAAATCCATAGGCTTTGAGGATTGCTAAAAGTTGTTCTACAACAAATTCCTGATCAACGGCTGTTATGTGCCTGCCAATCGGTAAGGCTAATGCGTGACGCCATGCATGGAAGGAAACAGGGAAATCGTCGGGCAATTGCGGATATTTTTTAGCATAGTACGACAGAAATGGCATTGCATGTGCCCCGATATTGGTTTCCACACCACGATCAAATAGTTCTGCTTTGATTTTATTTGCCTGTGTTTTTCCGGGCAGATATACTAAAAATGTCTGATAAGTGGAATATTCCTCATTGTTTTCATTATAAATGCATTTCGCTGCTGTATTTTTCAGTAATAAAGCATAATGAGCTGCCTGTTGCCTGAAAACATTAACCGTATCGTCGAGTTGTTTCAATTGTTCCAGTCCGAGGGCAGCCTGAAAATCGGTCATTCTGTAATTGTATCCTGGTAACACAAAATCAGCTACTGAGCCTTCCATTTTAATTCCATGATTGCGGAGTTTGCGCAATTGGGAGGCCATAGTTGTACTGTGTGTGGCAATGGCTCCACCTTCTCCGGTAGTGAGTATTTTCCGCGGATGAAAACTGAAACAGCCTGCATCGCTCAACGTTCCGGCAGGCTTCATCCGGTATTTGGTCCCAAGTGCGCAGGCTGCATCTTCTATCACCGTCAATCCGTGATGCCCGGCCAAATATTTTATCTGCTCCATATCAGCCGGATGACCAAACTCGTGTACCGGCATGATGGCAGCTGTGTTGCGATTGATTTTGGCTGCTATCAGCGAAGTATCGATGCAACAATTGTCGGCCCTGATATCCACGAACACCGGGCGTGCACCAACGAGTTCCACCACATTGGCCACTGCGGGAAAACTGTATGCCGGAACTATTACTTCATCGCCCCGACCAATATTGTTTGCTATAAGCGAAAGATGAAGTGCTGCGGTTCCACTCGAAACGACAACTACTTCGGGAATATCGAGGCTGGCAGATAAAGCAGCTTCGAATGCGGCTACTTGGTTGCCCTGTACAAGATTTCCGCTTCTGACAGAAAGCAACATATCTTCGATCGAATTATCAGGAAGATAGGGTCGCGACAAACGTATCATCGTTTTATCTTGAAGTTAATGCTGGTTGCACCATCAGGATATGGTATTTCATCCACTCTGCGGTTTTAATAATTCCTTCATCGATGGTGGTTTTCGCTTCGAAGCCCAATACTTTCAGTGCTTTATCCACCGACGGTATTCTCAGTTCCACATCGGCCGAAAGGGGCGGTTTATGTAGTATGGGCGAGTCGGATCCGAGCACCCTGCATACCGTTTGTGCAAGACCATATGTGGTTAGTACCGAACGTGCATTGCCGATATTGAATGATTCGCCGATTGCTGCAGGATTCTCGATGCATCTCATCAGCCCGTCGATAAAATCGTCGATATAACACCATGAACGAATCTGACTGCCATCGCCATAAATATGAATTTCCTCGTCTGACAGCGCTTTTCGTATAAAAATCTGCAGCGCTCCCTCACCGGTTTGTCCTTCACCATACACATTGAATGGTCGCACATTCACCACCGGAATTTTAAACTCATGATGATATGCCATAGCCATATGTTCTGCAGCAAGTTTGCTAACTGCATAGGTCCAGCGGGCTTCACCGGCACTGCCAACAACTGTATTGCTGCTTTCCTGTGTTTTGTAGGAATAACTTCCGAACACTTCGGAAGTGGAAAAATTGATAAACCGGTCTCTTACCTTGTTTACCCTCGCTGCTTCAAGAGTTTTGGCTGTTCCCATCATATTAACCCTCATGGTGCTTGTCGGACTTTTAATGACAGTGTCGATGCCTGCAATAGCCGCTGCATGAATTACAATATCTGCTCCTTTCATCGATTTTTCGAGCAGGGGATAATCAAGAACCGAGCCCTTGATGATGGTAATATTGGGATGATTAAAAATAATACTTTGGGAAATTGTGTCCCTGTGGAAATTATCGTACACCACAATTTTATTATCGTGGATTAATTCTCTGATAAGCCGGTTGGAGATAAACCCGGCACCACCCGTAATAAAAATTTTTTTACCCTTTATCATGTTGCGATTTTTTTAGAATATTAAATCACAACAAAGGTAACCCAGCTAATGATACTACAAATTAGCTGCTGATTAGGAAGTAGTTAGAATATAATTAGAGGCAGATTAAAACAGCATTAAAACGGCAGTAAGTCAGGACAGATAGAAACTCACAGTAAAAACCGACCCTTTGCCTACCTGAGATTCTACGGAAATCACACCATCATGCACATGAATGATTTTTTGGGTCAGAGCAAGTCCGATTCCGTATCCGGCGATAAAGTGTGTGTTTCTTCCCCGAAAGAAGGGATTGAAAATTTTTTTCATATCCTCCTTTGGAATGCCAATTCCTTCATCTTTAAACATTATCTGAATTCGGTTTTTTTCGGCTCTGAGCACCACATTTACCGTCTTATTTTCCGAAAACTTACACGCATTATCAATCAGATTTTTAAAGGCAATTGAAAGCAATTGTTCATTTCCCTGAATCGTAATGAGCTGCTCATTTTCGGGTAACTGGTCGAAATCGATGTTTATTTTATTTTGCGGATAATAAGCAATCACCGAGTTGCAGGTTTCAATGATCAGTTCGTCAATGCGAAGTTCTTTGAGACTTATATCTGATTTATCGTAGCTTATGCGGGCTAAATCGAGCAAACCGTTCGAAATCTTACTCAACTTGCGTAATTCCTCAGCATGCGACCTGAGTACCCGCTGATAAAAAGCTTTGTCGCGCTCCTGCATAAGTGCCAGGTCGGTTTCAGCGAGTAGCACACTGAAGGGAGTACGCAATTCGTGGGCAGCATTCGATACGAAATCGCGCTGTAAAATAAAAGCATCTTCAATACGCTGTAACATCTGATTGAAAGTGATTGAAAGTTGTGCAATCTCGTCTTTTCGGTTGCCTTCGTTGAGCCTTTTATTCAGACTGGTACCTGTAATTTTCTGAACCTGCCGGATTACACCTGAGATGGGAGCCAAAGCTCTCTTTGAAAATAACACTCCAAAGATAAGGGTGATCAACAAGCCGAAAACGAACATGACCACCAACACCAAACGTAGGTTGTTCAGTTTCGAATATCCAAACTTATCGAAAGCAGAAATGACAATCACATAATCTTTTCCATTGGAAGTATACAGGATTGAAAGAATTTCATGCATATCGTCGCGTGCTTTCATCTTTTTGTGTTCTTGTGCTCCCGAAATCAGTTGGGGAAGGTCTTTAAACTGATTGTCGGGCCGGTTCGAATATCTTAACTGATTACCGGGATCATACACATTGATTCTTTCATCGAAAAGAACTACCGTAATCTTGTCTATAACCTTGAGGAGTTCTTCGTCAACCTCCTCCACATTAAGCAACAGTCGGGCAGTAGAGAGTGCCCTGTCTTCGAGCCGGGTATAATACTCACTTTCGCGGTACATCGACGAAAAATAATACACCCCTATATTGATAATCACAAGAATAAACACTACGATGAGTGTGAACTGCATCAAGAGCCTGTTACGGATATTCATATTCAGTCTGTTTTATCCTTCAGTACATAGCCCAATCCAACCCGTGTATGGATGAGCTTGTTTTCAAAATCCTTATCGATTTTTTTGCGTAGATAATTGATATAAACATCGATATAATTGGTTCCTGTATCAAATTTCAGATTCCATATCTTTTCTGCTATTTCGGCACGAGATATTACCTTACCCTTATTTCGGGCGAGATATTCGAGCAGGGTAAACTCTTTCGCAGTAAGCTCAATTTGAATATCTTTGCGATATGCTGTTTTTTTGGTCGAATTAATTACCAGATTATCGATGCGGATAATATTGTCTTCGGTTTTCTCAGTGATTGTAGTACGACGTAGAAACACCCTGACTCTTGCAAGTAATTCGTTGAAGTCGAATGGTTTAAGTATGTAATCGTCGGCTCCCACATCGAACCCTGTCAGTTTGTTTTCGGGCGAAGCCATGGCGGTAAGCATAATCACCGGAATGTCGTTGTTGAGCGATCTTATCTCCTTACAAAGGTCGTAACCGTTGATCAGCGGCAAATTGATATCGAGGATGATGAGGTCATACACGTTTTTTAAAGCTAATGATTTGCCAACATAACCATCGTATGCCTGATCGACTTCGAAGCCCTGCTCTTCAAGGCCTGCTTTCAGCAAATCGGCCAATCGTCTTTCATCTTCTACCACCAGGATGCGTTTAACAGTATTCATCGGGAGTTCGCTTTAATAATACACCCTGCGCTGCGGAAAAATTCCGGGCGCAGGGATAGTTGTTATTTAACACTGAATTTATAAATGCAGCAATCCTCATACTTTTCGCCCGGCCTTAAAACCGAACTTGGGAAATGGGCTACATTCGGAGAGTTGGGGAAGTTTTGTGTTTCGAGACAAACCGAATCCTGTTCGGCATAGGTTTTTCCGTATTTGCCTGTTTGCTTCTCAACCCAGTTGGCTGTGTAAATCTGAACGCCGGGCTGGGTAGTAAGCACCTCCATCATACGACCGCTTACCGGTTCATACAGAGTTGCAGCAATAGCCAACTCATTCGGTTGATTCTTTCGGATGGCCCAGTTGTTATCAATACCGCGACCGGCTGCATATTCGGGCGCATCGATTACGTTACCAATTTTAACGGGTTTGCGAAAATCGAAGGGTGAGTTATCAACCGGTCGAATCTCTCCGGTAGGCGAAGCAGTATCGTCTAACACCGTATGAAAATCGGCATTGATTTGGAGGATGTGGTCGCGCACCGTTCCATTTCCGGCTCCTTTCAGATTGAAATAGGAGTGGTTGGTCAACCCGATTACAGTGGGTTTGTCGGTTTCTGCTTCGTAACGGATTTTAAGTTCATTCTCGTCGGTGATGGTGTAGGTAACACAACAATCCAGGGTGCCGGGATAGCCTTCTTCTCCATCGGGCGATTTGTAATTCATGCAAATTTCATTGTCCGAAAGCTCGATAACTTCCCAAACTTTGGCATTGAAACCCTCTATACCTCCGTGGAGCGCATTGCCACCGTTGTTCTGTGCCAGGTTATAAATCACACCATCGAGCGTGAACTTACCATCTTTGATGCGGTTGGCAAACCTGCCACAAGTGCAGCCAAAATATGGTTCCCTGTCGATGTTTTCCTGCAATGTATCGAAACCCTGCACAACATCATCAAATTTTCCATTTTTGTCAGGAACCAGCAAACGAATGATTTTGGTTCCATAATTGGTTACTTCGGCAACCATTCCGTTTTTGTTTCTAATGGTGTAAAGTTTTACTTCTTTACCGTTGATATTGACTGTTTCCATTTTAATATTTTTTAAATCAAACGCGTAGCACCATCCCCTATCTCTGCAATATAAAAATCGGGTTTGATTCCAATGCGTTTTTCGTAGTTTGCGCCTACCTGAGCGATGAAGTTGTCGATAGCTTCTTCTTTTACCAAAGAAACGGTACAACCTCCAAAGCCACCACCGGTCATGCGAGAACCGATAACGCCATCAATTTTCCAGGCTTCTTCGGCCATGCAGTCGAGTTCGGCACCGGTGACTTCGTAATCGTCGCGCAAAGAAGCATGCGAAGCGTTCATTAGCTGACCGAACAGGGTAAGTTCACCAGCCTTCAGGGCTTTAACCGCATCAGAAGTACGTTGCACTTCGCCTACCACGTGGCGGGCACGTTTGTGTGCAACCGGATCGGTAATGGCATGTTCAACACTTTTAAACTCAGCTTCGGTGAGTTCGGCCAGGTATTTCAACGGGCGAACGGTATTAAGTTGTTCCACAGCCCTTTTACATTCGGCTACGCGCTGGTTGTAAGCACCTGAATCGAGCTTATGGGGCGAGTGGGTGTTCGAAATCACGATTTTCACACCTTCGAGTTTCACAGGCACCAGTTCAAATTCCAATGTGTCGCAGTTGAGGTGTACTGCATGATCTTTAGCGCCATTGGCCGACACAAACTGGTCCATGATGCCGCAGTTAACCAGGGCAAACTCATGTTCGGCTTTTTGACCGATCTGAGCTAATTCAGTACGGTTGAAGCCAGTTCCCAACTGGTCGTTGAGTGCAATGGCTGTTACAACCTCTAACGCTGCTGATGATGACAATCCGGCACCATTGGGCACATTACCCCAGATGAGAATGTCGTAACCCTGTGTGATAACCACACCTCTTTTAATAAATTGTGCGATGACGCCAAGCGGATAATTTACCCACGAATTTTCGAGGCGGGTAGTGAGCTGATCAAAGGTAAGTGTAACAATTTCAGGCTGGTTCAGCGATTTGAAATTCATCACCTGTTTGTCGTTTTTAGCCAACAGCAGGTTGGTGCCAAAACTCAGTGCGCATGGAAAAACAGCACCACCATTGTAATCGGTGTGTTCGCCAATCAGATTTACACGTCCGGGAGCAAAATAAACAGCTTCGGCCTGTTTGCCGTAAGTAGCATCAAAAGCAGTTTTAAGTTCTTGAGTTGTCATAAGATATTGATTAATTGATTGATTTCTGTAAAAGCCCCGCAAATTAACAAAATAAATCCTGAATATGATTCATTTTTTTGATGTTGTGCAACATTATTGAGCAAAATGAATTAATAGTGCTGTTTTATGAAATATTAATTATCAGTTCTGTGTTGTCAGCATCAGGCAATGGCTAAGGTAAACACGCTGATTTTGATGTAATCGGTTTCGAACAGTGGTATCATGCATGCTTCGAGGGTAGAGCCGGTTGTCAGCACATCATCGACCAGCAACACATGTTTTCCTTTGAAAGCAGTTTTGTCTTTCAGATAAAAAATGCCCTGTGTGTTTTTATAACGGTCGAACACCGATTTCCGGGTCTGGGAGGTGTTTTCCCTGATGCGTATCAGGTTCTTTGTGTCGATGGGTTTTTGTAGTACCAAAGCTAATCCGCGGGCAATCCATTCACTCTGGTTATAGCCCCTTTTGGCGTATTTTCGGGGGTGGAGCGGCACGGGCACAATCACATCAACCGAGCAGAAATCGGGTGAATCGAGCAAATCGGAGGCGGCATACATGGCTGCAATTTCGCCTATTTTGCGGTTTCCTCTGTATTTGAGTTCGTGTAGCAATTTCTGAAACGGAGAGCCCTTGTAAAAATGAAAAAAAGCAGTGGCGCGGTAGATAGGTACCTTTCCCCAAAATCGTTTTTCGACCGTATTATCAGTTTCGAGATGGTAATTGGTTTTGGGAATATGGTGCAGACAAGCAAGGCAAATTTGCTTTTCGCCTCGAACAAGGCTTTCGCCACATACGATACAAAGGTTGGGATAGACCAGATTGAGCAGGTCAACAAACAGGTTTTTCATAAAGCAGGTTTTTTTGCTGTCTTTCGCAGCAGATACAAAAAAGAAGAAATGCTTAATCCAAAAAATAGGACACGATCACCTTCAGCATATTCCAGGCCTTGGGCACAAAAATGATCAGACCGGTAACGGCAGCTGCAATGGCAGAAACCAGCACAGCACCGGCAGCAACATCCTTTGCTTTTCCGGCCAATTTTTGTTTTTGCGGAGAAACCAAATCGACCAGGGTTTCAATGGCAGTATTCATCATTTCGGCTCCGATAACCAATCCGAAGCAGAGCAAACAAATCATCCACTCCACAGCAGAAAGCACAAAGATAACTCCAAAGAAAAGTACCAAAATGACAAAAATCAGGTGAATCTGCATGTTTTTCTCAGATCTGAAAACCATGCGAATTCCCCTGAATGCGTTTTTGAAACTGTCGATGCGCTTGTTCATTTTGTTTGTTATCAGATTTTTACCCTTTCAACATATGAACCATCGCGGGTATCCACTTTTATCATCTCACCTTCGTTGATAAAGAGCGGAACACGTACTGTGGCACCAGTTTCAACTGTGGCAGGCTTCGAAGCGTTGGTAGCGGTATCGCCTTTCAGTCCGGGCTCGGTATAAGTTACCAGCAGCGCAACCTGAACGGGAATATCAACAAAAAGCACTGTTTCCGAAGCAGCATGAATCACCACTTCGCAATTCATCCCTTCTTTAAGGAAATCAACTCCGTTGATCTGCTCTTTATTCACTGAGACCTGTTCGAAAGTTTCGTTATTCATAAAGTTGTAGCCCATATCATCCTGGTATAAGTACTGATATGAACGACGCTCGATGCGCACTTCGTCGATTTTAACTCCTGCATTGAAAGTTTTCTCCAGCGTACGACCCGTGATTACGTTTTTCATCTTGGTACGCACAAAGGCTGCTCCCTTGCCAGGTTTCACATGTAAAAATTCGGTAATGAAAAAGTACTGACTATCCAGTTCAATACACATTCCATTTTTTATATCTGCTGTAGTAGCCATAAATAATAATATATTTCAATTGAGTGATTTTCAAGAGGGGTGCAAAAATACAAAAAATTGTACGATTATGAAATATGTTCATCGTTGCGTTTCTGCACGTTATAAAAGATTTTCATTTGGTTACCAAGTATTTTGGTGAAACCTTTCACATCGTCGGCACTCCAGGCACGGTTCACTTCGCCATATTCGCCGAAATCGGTTTTCATCAGGTCGAAAGTACTATCGACTCCTACCAAAGTGTAGCTATACGGACGAAGTTTGATAATGACTTTACCGGTAACATTCTGCTGTGAGCTTTGTAGGAATTGCTCTATGTCGCGCATCACAGGCTCCAGGTACTGTGCTTCGTGCAGGAACATGCCGTACCAGTTTCCGAGCTGGTCTTTCCAGTATTGTTGCCATTTGGTGAGCGTGTGTTTCTCAAGCATCTTATGTGCGTTGATTATCAGCATGGGCGCAGCAGCTTCGAAACCTACCCTGCCCTTGATACCAATGATGGTGTCGCCGATATGCATATCGCGGCCAATGCCGAAACAAGAAGCGATAGCTTCCAGTTTATTGATTAACCAGATTTTATCGTCGGATTGTTCACCGTTGATTGCATTAATCTCGCCCTGAACAAAATCGATGGTAACCATTTCCTCCTGCAGCCGTGTTATCTGACTCGGATAAGCTTCTTCAGGCAGGGTCTGGTCCGATTTGAGGGTTTCCTTGCCTCCGATGCTGGTTCCCCACAATCCTTTGTTGATGGAATACTCCATTTTGTTAAAATCTGCCACAAAACCATGTTTCTTAAGGTAGTTGATTTCGTACTCGCGGGTAAGTACCATGTCGCGGGTTGGAGTCAGAATCTTGATTTCGGGGGCCAGCACTTCGAAAGTGAGGTCGAAACGCACCTGATCGTTTCCGGCACCGGTACTGCCATGAGCCACATAATCGGCACCGATGGCTTTGGCATGTTTGATGGTAGCAATAGCCTGAAAAATACGCTCCGAACTCACCGAAACAGGATAAGTTCCGTTGCGAAGCACATTGCCGAACACCATGTATTTGATACTCTTTTCGTAATATTCTTGAGTAACATCGATGGCTGTGTGTGTTTTGGCTCCCAGTCGCATGGCTTTGTCTTCGATGATCCTCAGGTCTTCTTCACTGAACCCACCGGTATTGGCCACCGCTGTGTGCACCTCATATCCTTTTTCCTTCGACAGATACATGGCGCAGAAGGAGGTATCGAGCCCTCCGGAGAAGGCAAGTAAAACTTTTTCTTTCATACGGTAATAATCGTTTTATTTAAAGGTCGTATGTATCTCGCATGCCCACTTTAGCGTTAACCCTGTGGAGTATTTACATGCTCGTTGCATATCTTAATTATTTATCAGCGTTTCTCTTCCCATTTCGGGTCGTAGAGCATGCCTGTGCAGAGGCAAAACTTCCGTTCAGTACGTTGCAAAATATCGTAGTTTACACAACTCTGACAGCCTTTCCAAAAAGCTTCATCGTCGGTAAGTTCTGAAAAAGTAACGGGTTTATACCCCAGTTCGGAATTGATTTTCATCACGGCCAGACCAGTTGTGAGTCCGAATATTTTTGCATCGGGATATCTAAGCCTCGATAGTTCAAAGGCCTTTTTCTTGATACGTTTTGCCAAACCAGCTCCGCGGAACTTATCTACCACAATCAATCCCGAATTGGCTACAAACTTTTTGTTTCCCCAACTTTCGATATAGCAAAAGCCGGCAAACTCACCATTTGCAAGGGCAATAATTGCTTTGCCTTCCCTGATTTTGAGTGAAAGATATTCGGGCGACCGGCGGGCAATACCTGTTCCGCGAACTTTGGCAGCATCTTCAATAGTTTTTAGTATGGTTTCGACGTATGTCAGATGGCTTTCGTCGGCTATGCTAACAACAATGTTGTTTTTATTTTCGTCGTTCATTTTTTTTAAAATAGAGACCCTGGAGGGTAGGTTCAAAATTATCAGTTTATATGGTTTGCAAAAGTAAGATCCATGAGCAACAAAATGTCTTCCCTAGATACCCCTTCGCGTGGAATAATAAGGATGGTGTCGTCGCCAGCAACTGTGCCGAGTATCTCCATGGCTCCACTGTTGTCGATGTCCCACGCAATGGCAGAGGCATAACCTGGTTTGGTTTTCACTACTGCCAGTTGTCCTGAAAATTCTATACTCAATACTGCCCCGTGAGAGGTCAGATTATTGTAAGTACCTTGAGGACTAATGGTTTTGGTGATGGAGGGCAACACATATTTGTAGGTGCCATTGGCCAGGGGAGTTTTCGCTACCTTTAGTTGCTTGAGGTCGCGCGACAGGGTTGCCTGGGTAACCATCATGCCCTTCTGAGTAAGCAACCTGAGTAACTCTTCCTGACTACCAACCACTGAGGAACGGAGAATCTCGGTAATAATCTGGAGTCTGCTTCTTTTGTTCTTCATAAAAAATGCTTGCAATTTGAATTAATATACATATTTTTATACTAATTGCCTGCAAAAATAGGCAATTATTTGGGAATTTGCAATTATTTGGGAATATTATGCGTTATTTAGGGGAATTTTTCAATCTTCTTGCTGAAAATGGGAAAAAAATACCACACCTTGTTCGGGATGAAAAAAAAATTGCTTTTTGAAAAACCGTAGTTCGATGTTGATGAAAGCATTTATATGCTAAACGTAGCGGTTTGGTATTACTTCAGCGAATTAGACAAAAACAGCTCAAGTTCTTCGGATTTTACGTTCAGGGTAAGCTCTCCATTGATGGCATAGGCAATTTTTCCGGTTTCTTCGGACACAACAATGGCAATGGCATCGGTATGCTCGGTGATGCCCAGTGCAGCCCTGTGTCGCAGGCCAAGACGGCGGGGAATGGATTGGTTTTTTGAGATGGGAAGGATGCAGGCGGCCGAAATAATTCTTTCGTTCTGTATTATCAGGGCTCCGTCGTGGAGCGGACTGTTTTTGAAAAACAAACTTTCGATCAGTCGCGAGTTGATGCTGGCATCTATCATTTCACCGGTTTGAATATAGGATTCGAGATTTGCTTTTCCGGCAAGTATGATGAGACCGCCCATTGAACGTTTGGCAAGACTGCGGCATGCCAGTACAATTTGCACAATATTATAGTCGGTTTGTTCATTCCCAAACTGTTCGTTACTGAACAATTTTCTGAAAAAATTGCCGAAAATCCATTTTCTTTTCGATCCTAACCTGATGAAGAAACGTCGTATTTCTTCCTGAAACAACACGATGAGCGCAAAAGCACCCACACTCACCACACGATCGAAAATACCGCCAAGCAGGTCCATTTTGAAGACATAGGAAACGAGGAACCAGATGATTACAAAACCCATAATTCCCAAAAAAACACTAATTGCTCCTGTGCGTTTCAATAAACGAAACAACTGGTACAACAAAACTGCTACCAGTACAATATCAATGATGTCTTTAATTCCTACCTGAAACCCCATCTTATTACTATATTAATTTTTTTCCGGCATCTTTGTATGCCTTGTAAATGCTGATTGCTTCAACTGATTCCTTTACATCATGTACCCTCAGTATGGAAGCACCTCCCTGCAGTGCCAGCATATGTGCCGCCGTTGTTCCGTTGAGCGCGGCAGTGGCATCTGTTCCGAGCAGTTTGTAAATCATCGACTTGCGCGATACGCCTGCCAACACAGGAACTCCGGTGTTTTTTAAATGATTCAGTTTTTGCAACAACATATAATTCTGCTCAAGTGTTTTGGCAAACCCAAAACCCGGATCAACCACCACATCATGTACCCCCATCAGGTGCAGGCGGGCAACTCTGTTTTCGAGAAAATGTAAAACTTCGGAAACCAGATGATTGTATTGGGTAAGTTGTTGCATATTTTGCGGATTGCCCCGGCTGTGCATCAACACATAAGCTACTTTGAGAGATGCTACCATTTCGAACATGAGCATATCGAGCGTTCCTCCGCTGATATCATTAATCATGGCTGCACCGAAATCCCTGACTGCCATGGCAGCAACTGCCGACCTGAAAGTATCCACCGAAATGCGTGCTTCAGGAAAATGTTTCCTGATTTGCTTCAAAGCATCTCCAACCCGCTGTAATTCTTCATCAACACCTACAACATTAGCGCCGGGGCGGGTCGAATATCCACCCACATCAATGATTGTTGCTCCATCATTTAAATGTTTTTCAACAAGAAGGAGCATCGACCTGTCGTGAACCAACCGACTGCCAACAAAAAATGAATCGGGGGTAACATTCACAATTCCCATTACGATGGGAGTTCGCAAATCGAGCAGTTCGCCATTAAGTTTTAAAAACAGTGGAGTTTCGTTCATCGGGTACATGCAATCTATTAGCGGATACAAAATTAAAAAAATATTCATATCCACGATGATGTTAAGTAATAGGAAGAAAATAATGTCGTAATTTTTGATAGCTATTTTGAAATGGA
>CAYGJI010000070.1:0-17459 GCA_964350125.1 uncultured Paludibacter sp.
TTTCACGCAAATGTAATAATAATGTAATTAAAACACTTAATTGATGCGACAATTTTTTATTTTTTCATCTTAAATGATGTTTTTTTACCCGACGGAAGTTGGTGTTTTGTAATTTCACCACAAATGGGGATATTCAACCCCGACATTTTATGTTACTTTTGCAGCCAAACAATTTAATTAATTGCATGTTGAATGGAGTATGGTTTTTTCCCGAACGGTTTTTTCATTCATAAATGCTGTGTTTTTTTTAGAGGATTGCGTCAAAATTGATTCACATGGATATTTCAACAAAATACCTGTCAGACCTGCAAACGGGCGAAGAAGCGATAATCACTAAAGTGCTGGGTCGTGGAGCATTCCGAAAACGCATTACAGAAATGGGCTTTGTGTGCGGTCAAAAAGTGAAGGTCATCAAGAATGCCCCTTTGCACGACCCTGTTGAATACGAAATTATGGGTTATCATGTGTTACTTCGCCGCAGTGAAGCCGAATTGATCGAAGTTGTTTCTGGCAATGCTTTCACCCACGAACGACATGAACAGTTTGGAACACTGATTGACGAGGAAGTGCTACAGAGAGATGCCATGGAGAAGGGAAAAGTGATTAATGTAGCATTGGTTGGAAACCCCAATTGCGGAAAAACTACCCTGTTTAATTATGCTTCAGGTTCGCACGAAAGGGTGGGTAACTACAGCGGAGTAACTATTGATGCCAAAGAGGCCCGCTTCAAACACCAGGGCTATACATTCAGGATATACGATTTGCCGGGTACTTATTCGATTACGGCATATTCACCGGAGGAATTATTTGTCCGTTCGCATATTCTTGAGAAAATGCCTGATATTGTAATCAATGTGGTCGATGCTTCAAATCTGGAAAGGAATCTTTTCCTCACCACCCAACTGATTGACATGAATATCAAGGTGGTTATAGCACTCAATATGTTCGACGAATTAAAAAAGAAGGGTGTTAATTTCGAATATAAAACGCTTGCTGAAATGATTGGTATTCCAATTGTGCCTACTGTAGCATCCAAAGGGAAGGGAATTACTGATTTGTTTTCGAAACTAATTGAAGTTTACGAAGATAACAACCCATTGGTGAGACATGTGCATATCAATTATGGTTCGCTCATTGAAACAGCCATCCGTGAAATTCAGGATGAGATTTGGAAAAACCCTTCACTTACCGACCGGATTTCGTCGCGCTTTCTGGCCATCAAATTACTTGAGTTGGATAAACCTTCGGATGCATTGCTCGAACAATGGCCCAACAGACAAAAAGTCAGAGAGATTGTGAAAAGAAAAATCGAATTGCTCGAGCATGAGTATAGCGAAATCTCTGAAACAATTCTTACTGATGCCAAATATGGGTTTATTGGTGGTGCCCTGCGAGAAACCTATCATGCAGAAGAGAAACCCCGGCGAATGATTCGCCATCTCGACGATTTGCTCACACACCGCTTCTGGGGATTTCCGTTTTTTCTCTTTTTTATGTGGCTGATGTTTCAATCGACGTTCACCCTGGGAAGTTACCCGATGGACTGGATCGATGCAGGAGTTGGATGGTTTGGCGATTGGCTTTCTGGCATTTTACCTGAGGGTCCACTACGCGATTTAATCGTCGATGGTATTGTAGGTGGAGTAGGAGGTGTCATTATTTTTCTGCCAAACATCCTGATTCTCTTCTTTTTTATTTCGCTGATGGAAGATTCGGGATATATGGCCAGGGCTTCATTTATCATGGATAAACTGATGCATAAAATTGGCTTGCATGGTAAATCCTTTATCCCTTTAATCATGGGCTTTGGATGTAATGTTCCCGCCATTATGGCCACCCGCACACTCGAAAACCGGAAGGATAGGATACTCACGATGATAATTACACCTTTCATGTCGTGCAGTGCACGTTTACCGGTATATGTGCTGTTAATCTCTGCTATTTTCCCCGTTTATCAGGGTTTAGTGCTCTTCTCGATTTATATCGTTGGAATTTTATTAGCCATTCTCACAGCGCTCTTGATGAAGAAAATTGCCTTTGCCAAAAAAGATGTTCCATTTGTGATGGAATTGCCTCCGTATCGCATCCCGACCATGCGTAATACGGTAATGCACATGTGGTTTAAAGCGAAGCAATACCTGCAAAAGATGGGTACCGTAATTTTAGTTGCATCAGTTTTGATCTGGGCTTTAGGATATTATCCACGTAATGTCGAATTTTCGCGCGATTATGCCGCTGAGATGGCTCAAATTGAAGTCAATGCTGACATTGACGAATTCCAGCGTGCTCAGTTGTTGAAAAATTTGAGCCTGGAGATGGAATCGGAGCGTCAGGAGAATTCGTATATTGGCCGCATGGGACATGCACTGGAACCTGTGTTGAAACCTCTTGGATTCGACTGGAAAATGGGGGTGAGTATTTTGGCGGGATTGGCAGCCAAAGAGATTGTGGTGAGCACCATGGGTGTATTGTATCAGGTAGGCGCCGAAGAAGCAGAAGATTCAGAAACTCTTCAACAAAAAATCAGGGAACAGAAACATCAAACCGGAACATTGAAGGGACAGAAGGTTTTCACGCCCTTGGTTAGCATTGCCTTCATGCTTTTTGTGCTCATTTATTTTCCATGTGTTGCGGTGATAGCGGCAATAAAAAAAGAGTCAACCTGGGGTTGGGCCATTTTCACTATGGTCTATACCACCCTGCTCGCATGGGTCGTTGCTATGGCTGTTTATCAAATTGGAAGTTTGTTTTGAAAATGATTATTCTTGCGCCTGCAAATCTTTTTTACTTATCGGTTGTAACATTCCATAGTTGACTCAGATTCTTATTTTTGTAAGGAAGGCAGCTATGAGAATGAATGTTTGAGCAAAACATCATTCGATTTGCCTTTAAATCATCAGGTAATAGCTGAAATTGAAAAAAAATGCTTTATTTTTACGCAGACTAAAGATTACTTAAATAACTGTTAATAATTTAATAGCATGTCGCTAACTATCAAGCAAGTAGTAACCGACGGAGAACTCAAAAAGTTCATCTGGTTCGGTATCAATATGTATAAAGACTGCCCATATGCAGCACCTCCATTGATGATGGACGATTACATGAACCTTGCAAAAGGTAAAAATCCGGCCCTCGATTTTTGTGAAACAGCCTATTTTTTGGCCTATCGCAATAATAATATTGTTGGAAGAATTGCCGGCATCATTAATCCGGTTGCCAATAAAACCTGGAATCATAAAACCGCCCGTTTTGGTTGGGTCGATTTTATTGACGATCCCGCCGTTTCAAAAGCCCTTTTCGATGCCGTGGAGAATTGGGCAAAAGCCATGGGCATGCATCACCTACACGGTCCTCTGGGTTTTACCGATTTGGATAATGAGGGAGCACTCATTATGGGGTATGATAAGCAGAGTACACTTGCAACTATTTACAATTATCCCTACTATATTCAGCATTACGAAAATCTTGGCTTTGTAAAGGAAACCGACTGGAATGAATATCTGATAACTGTTCCTGAAATATTCCCTGAACGCTATATGCGTATGGCTAAGGTAGTGAAGGAAAAATACAAGTTGAAAACCCTGGAGCTGACATCAAAGAAGCAGGTTATCGACAATTATGGGAAAAAGTTGTTCAGTTTAATCAACGAAAGTTACAGCCATCTTTTTGGATTTACTAAATTGAATAATGATCAGATAAATTTTTATATCAAACTTTATTTCAGTTTTTTCAGACTCGATACTGTAATCATCGTGGTCGATGAAAAAGATGATGTGGTAGCATTGGGAATAGCTATGCCGAGTTTTACCAAAGCACTGCAAAAAGCCAAAGGCCGCTTACTGCCGTTAGGATGGTGGTATATGTTGAGTGCACTGCGCAAAAACGATCTGGTCGATTTATACTTGATGTGCGTTCATCCTGATTATCAGAATAAAGGAGTTAATTCTATTGTATTTGCTGACATGATGCCCATAGCGGTTAAAAATGGCTACAAATATGCCGAAAGCAATCCCGAACTGGTAACCAACATCAAAATGTCGTCGCAGTGGGAAGCGTTTGAGCATGTAAATCATAAAAAACGGAGGGTCTTCATTAAAGAAATTTAAATTTAAAGAACATTGTTGTGGTCAGGAAGTACGACTTTTTAGTCATTGGTGGCGGAATAGCGGGAATTAGTTTCGCGCTGAAAGCTGCAGCATATGGCAAAGTGGCGCTGATATGCAAATCGACGCTGGAGGAAACCAATACTTCTTATGCTCAGGGCGGAATTGCGTCGGTGATGTATGGCCCGGATTCGTTTGACAAACACATACAGGATACACTCGTTGCAGGTGATGGGCATTGCGACAGAGCTGCCGTTGAAAAAGTAATCCGCGAAGCTCCGGCACAAATTGAGGAATTGCTGAAATGGGGAGTGGATTTTGACAAAGACGATAGCGGAAAATTCGATTTACATAAAGAAGGCGGACATTCTGAATTCAGGATTCTGCATCATAAAGACAATACTGGTTTTGAAATACAACAGGCTTTAAGCAATAGGTTGAAGCAGGAGAAAAACGTTGATATTTTCGAATATTATTTTGCCATCGAAATCCTGACACAGCACCATATGGGTGAAATTGTTACTCATCATTCGATGGGTGTCGAATGCTATGGAGCTTATGTGCTGAGTCAGCAAAGTAATCACATTCATACCTTTTTATCGAAAGTAACTCTGCTGGCAACGGGAGGAATTGGCAATGTTTACGCTACCACCACCAATCCGGGTATTGCCACAGGAGATGGAATTGCGATGGTTCACAGGGCGAGGGGTGTTATCAGAGACATGGAATTTGTGCAGTTTCATCCAACAGCGTTGTATAATCCGGGAGTGAAACCGACCTTCCTGATTACCGAAGCCATCAGAGGATATGGCGCAGTGCTCCGTTGCAGGAATGGCAAAGAGTTTATGAAAAAATACGATGAAAGAGGTTCACTTGCACCGCGTGATATTGTGGCTCGTGCTATCGATAATGAAATGAAAACCAGAGGGCATGATTATGTGTATTTAGATGTAACAAGCAAGGACCCTGAAGAAACAAAAACACATTTTCCGAATATTTATAAAAAATGTCTTGAATCGGGCATCGATATTACGAAAGATTATATCCCTGTTTCGCCAACTCAGCACTATCTTTGTGGTGGTATTGCCGTTGACCCCGACGGGCGAACCTCTATCAGCAGGCTATATGCTGCAGGTGAATGTGCTTGTACAGGCCTCCATGGAGCTAACCGCTTGGCATCCAATTCGTTGATTGAGGCGATAGTGTATGCCGACTCTGCTGTTAAAGATGCAGTGCTCAATCTTGAGGATTATAAGTTTAATGAGTTGATACCCGATTGGGATGATGAAGGAACACGACTTCCGGAGGAAATGGTGCTGATTACGCAAAGTTTCAAAGAAGTTGAACAAATAATGAGTACTTATGTTGGAATTGTAAGGTCTAATCTACGGCTGAAAAGAGCAATGTCACGACTGGAAATTCTCTACAAGGAAACCGAAGATCTGTTTGAACGATCGGTGGTTTCGAGAGAACTTTGTGAACTGAGGAACGTAATCAGTGTGGCTTACCTGATTATAAAGCAGGCATTGAAAAGAAAGGAAAGCCGTGGCTTACACTATACAGTAGATTACCCGAAGACAATGATCAAGAGCGAATAAAAATGTTGCTTATGAAAGGGCTGAAATTGACCGGTTTAATACTGCTGATGCTGGGTTTTTCATTATGTGCAAATGCTCAGAATGAAACACAGCGTGCTTCCGTTATCAGAATTGATGGTAATGCAGGGCAACTTGCCGGTCGGGCTGATGTGGAAATGCCCCAGACAGGTACGCAACAGATGGTGGTGGCCGATGGTTTCAGCTATTACACAACTTCAGGAGGTATTTTTCTGATTTTACCACGACCCAACAATAATGTGCGGCTTTTTGCCCTTACCGGGCAGCTTCTTTGGAGCGGTGAACTGGTTTCGGGAAGGTTTTTTATTCCTACCAAATCAGGTATCTATTTTCTCAGGGTGAATAATAAAAGTTATAAGGTTAGTTGTAAATAATATGATTAAACACATTGTTTTTTTTGGTATAGCCGAGATGGCGGAAGGTAAAACAAAGGCTGAAAATGCCTTTTTTATCAAGCAGGAACTTGAAGCATTGCAGGGCATTATCCCGCAATTGAAACGCATTGAAGTCGGAATCAATCATCATAACGCACCGGCAGGAAATTATGATATTGCGTTGTACTCTGAATTTGAATCAATGGCTGATCTCGAAGTATATATGAATCATCCCGAACATAAGAGGGTGGGGGCATACATCGGGAAAGTGAAAACCTTCAGGGCTTGCGTGGATTACGAAGTTTAGTATAACTGTCAAATTTGTTTGTTTACATGTGGAAAAGTTTCTTTTACTTTTCCGGCTCGCAGCGTGCCGGAATTGTGCTATTAGCCGTATTAATTATCCTGGTTTTTGTTGTCGACCGGTTTATACCAGTATGTTTCCCCGAAAAAACAACCACTCCTGATTCTGTTTTTCAAATGGAGTTTCAGGCATTCCGGCAATCCTTACTATCGCTCGACAGCTTGCGGGCAATCGAACGTGAAAATAGATTCCGAAACCAGTATCAACGTTATTTTCAGGAGTTTCAAAAAGAAAGCATCACGCTTTTCAGTTTTGATCCGAATAAGCTTGATTCGGCAGGATTTACACGCCTGGGTTTGAGTTCGCGAATTGCAGGCAATATCCTCAGATATCGATCAAAAGGCGGTTTTTTCAAAGATGCCGATGCTTTTTCCAAGGTTTACGGAATAAGTCCGGAGCGTTTTGCAGCATTAAAACCCCATATTCATATATCGATCGACGAAAAGCATTTGATTGATAGTGCAAAACACCCCGACTGGTCGGGGAAATTGCAGGTGCAGGCTATGGTAGAACTCAATACTGCCGATACAGCTGAACTGATTCAACTGAAGGGAATTGGACGATATACTGCCCTCCGCATTGTACGCTTCAGAAACTTGTCAGGTGGATTCTTCAGAAAGGAACAGATGCTTGATGTTGAGGGGATTACGCCTGAAATGTATGAGCAGGTTCAGGCTTATCTGACAGTTGACCCTGAAATTGTTAGAAAAATAAGAATCAATACGGCTTCTATCGAAAAACTTCGGGCGCATCCTTACCTTAATTTCTATCAGGCCAAAGAAATTTATGAGCTTAGAAGAAAAAAAGGAAGACTGAAACATGCCGGAGAACTCAAAAAATTGCAGGAATTAGACAACTATACATTAGAAAAAGTGTCTGAATATTTCAATTTTGAGTAAACTCTGGCTGAATTTTGACTTTATTCTCAGAAATAAATGTTACATTTGCATCGCTTCGTAAAGTCATCTTTTGAGTTTATTATGTGCTGATATTTAATATGTTATGGAATTGTTCTCTGATTTTTCGCTGAGTATTGCTGAACAGATTGCTGCCATTGTGCTGATAATTACATTAGCATTTCAGCTTTTCTTTTATTTCAGATATTTGAATATTACTTTGAGGTTTAAACATAAAGAACGAAAGGGCCGGTTAACTTTTCAGCAGGAGAAGTTGCCGGTTTCTGTCATTATTTGTGCACGTGATGAGACAGAAAATCTCCGAAAGTTTCTTCCGGAAATATTAAAACAGGATTATCCTGACTTTGAGGTAATTGTTGTGAATGATGGGGGGAATGAAGAGACCGAAATTTTACTTCGAGAGATGAAAAAGGAATATGCGATGTTGCGTTCAACTTTTGTTCCGGATGGAACCACTAATCTGAGTACAAAGAAATTAGCTCTGACCTTAGGAATCAAAGCAGCCAAAAATGAGTGGTTGCTTTTTACCGATGCCGACTGCATTCCCGAAAGTAATCAGTGGGTTTCAAAAATGTCCCGAAATTTTGTTCCCAATGTTGGTTTTGTGCTTGGTTACGGTGCTTATCTTTCAGCAAAGGGATTTCTCAACCGACTTATTACCTATGATACTTTATTTAATGCATTACAGTATCTGGGTTACGCTGCCGCCGGTAAACCCTATATGGGTGTTGGAAGAAATATGGCCTATCGCAAGGAGATGTTTTTCAGGGAAAAAGGGTTTGCCTCTACACTACATTTGCGTTCAGGCGATGACGATCTGATGGTAAATAAGTTCGCAGGGAAAGGGAATACCCGCATCGAAACATCAGCAGACAGCATTACCTGGTCGCAGGCTGAAAAAACTTTCAAACGGTGGTATTATCAAAAGGAAAGGCATTTATCTGTTTCAACTTTTTACCGGACTGCCAGTAAATTACAACTGATAGCAGAACCCTTTAGTCGTGGCTTGTTTTATCTGGCCATGCTGGTGCTGATAGTACAGGGAATGACCACTTTAAACTGGTTGTTGGTGGCAATTCCAACTGCATTTTTTCTACTTAAAATGTTGGTGCTCGGCATCATCATCAATCGGAGTTCAAAATATTACGGTGGAAGAAAATATGTGCTGCTTCTGCCTGTGTTTGATGTAATATTACCTTTGCTTTCAGCTTTCATCATGACTTTTGGCCGCATGGGTAAAAAAGCTGTAAACATCAGCTGGAAATAAATTTTAAACCGAAGAAGAAGATGCGTATCATTTTTATGGGTACTCCCGAATTCGCAGTAGCAAGTCTGAAAGCGCTGACCGAAAGAAATTATCATGTGGTTGCGGTGGTAACTATGCCTGATAAGCCGGCCGGAAGAGGGCATAAGCTTCAGTATTCGGCTGTAAAACAATTTGCATTAAGCTGTGGTATTCCGGTGCTACAGCCCCTGAAACTGAAGGATGAATCTTTTCTTGCTGAACTCAGGTCGTATAATGCTGATTTTCAGATAGTAGTAGCATTCAGGATGTTGCCTGAAGTAGTTTGGAATATGCCACCGCTGGGAACATTCAACCTGCATGCGTCCTTGTTGCCTCAGTATCGGGGAGCAGCTCCCATCAACTGGGCTATTATGAACGGAGAAAAGGAAACAGGAGTTACTACATTCTTCCTGACCCATGAAATTGATACTGGAAAAATCATTTGTCAGGAAAAAATTGCTATTTCCGATGATGACAACGCCGGAATTTTGCATGATAAACTGATGCTCATAGGATCTGAACTGGTTTGTAAAACTGTGGATAAAGTAACTTCAGGGAATATAAAACCTTTGGATCAATCTCAAATGATTGAGGAGAATACTACTTTAAAGTTAGCCCCGAAGATTTTCAAAGAAGATTGTCGATTGCGCTTTGATATTCCGGTGCAGAAGGCTCATAATTTTGTCAGGGGATTGTCGCCACAACCAACTGCCTGGACCTACCTGCAGTTTCCAACAATGAACGAACCAGCACAGTTTAAGATTTTCTGTACTGAACCAGAAATAGTTGCACACAATGAGGACCCTGGCAACCTGCTGACTGATGGGAAAACCTATGCCAAAATCGCAATGCCTGATGGTTTTATAAAACTAATCTCAATACAACCTGCCGACAGAAAAAGAATGAGTGTTGGAGATTTTTTACGCGGACTTCGTTAAAAGCAGGTATGTTGCCTATGATTTTATATTTGCAAAATCCCCTTTTTTGGGGATGTTTTTCGTTTGTTTGCGAAATATAAAAGACGTACTTTTGCATAGCATTATAGAAGTCCCTATTTTAAAATGGCTATGCAAGCTTCGTTATTTCAACTAAAACGCGCTTATTTTCTGATCCTGCTTTTCGGTTTTCACTGGCTGGCAACGGGTTTCTTTTATCATACCCATACCGATGATAATAACCGGATTGTAACTCACTCTCACCCCTTTGGTTCCGAAAATCATCAGCATACCAATCATTCTTTGATAGTAATCGACAGAATTTCGGGTTTTGAATCGGCAAAGCCGATAACTTTTGATGTTTTAACAACCTGGTATTTGCAAAGTGCTTCTTATTTCGTGTATGCAACTACAGATAAATCGCTGCCTTCGTTTAAAAACTACCGTTTCAGCCGACCACCTCCCGTAATTTAACTTCCCTGACTTCAAAATTACTACTTTAACATCTCTAATTTCTTTTTAAATTCAATATTAAACACAATGATACACAGAATATTTTTTATTCTGGGCATAACCATTTTATATTCAGTGGTTTATGTTCAGGCAGGCAATAACCATAACAAAGATCCGGAGCATGTCTCATCGAAAAGTAAGGTAAACGCCACTATTCGCGGACATGTAATTGATAAAACGAGTGGGGAACACGTCCCTTTCATCAACATTATACTCAGAGGAACAACAATGGGCACAGCCACCGATGCTACAGGACATTTCACCCTGAGAAATATCCCCTCCGAAAATGTTATTTTAGTTGCTACAGCTGTTGGTTATAAAACAGTTGAGAAATCAGTTAAATTGCAGCACGGCAGAACAACCGAGGTGAATTTCGATATTGAAGAAGATGCTGTTTTGTTGGATAATGTGGTCGTTTCGGCGAACAGAAGTGAAACGAAACGCAGGGAAGCTTCAACCATTGTTAATGTGATTACTCCCAAACTTTTTGAAAACACCAATTCGATTTGTCTGGCACAGGGACTGAACTTTCAACCGGGTTTAAGGGTTGAGAATAACTGTCAGAACTGTGGATTTCAGCAGGTGAGAATCAATGGGCTCGAAGGCCCTTATTCGCAGATACTCATCGACAGCCGTCCGGTGTTTAGTTCGCTGGCCGGAGTGTATGGTATTGAGCAGATTCCATCCAACATGATTGAAAGGGTTGAGGTTGTCAGAGGGGGAGGTTCTGCCCTTTTTGGCTCGAACGCCATCGCAGGAACAATCAATATTATCACCAGAGAGCCCTTGGCTAATTCATTGACCGTGAACCATTCGACCATGTTCATTGGCGGTACTTCTTCCGATATCAACACCATGTTTAATGCTGCAATAGTATCGGACGACAACATAGCAGGTGTTAGCATATACGGTTCGTCCCGCACCCGCGAAGCCTGGGATGCTAATGGGGATGGTTTTACAGAAATTGGCTTGATAAATGCGCGAAATATTGGATTCCGATCTTATTTCAAAACTGGTTTGCAAAGTAAACTTACCCTCGAATATCACAATATCGGCGAATTTCGCAGAGGAGGAAATTTGCTTGACTTGCCTGCGCATCAGGCAGATATATCGGAACAGACAGAACACAATATTCATAACGGCGGATTAAAATGGGAATATTTCACACCTGATGAAAAGCATAAAATGAGTGTTTATACATCTGCACAGAAAATTCGCCGTGACAGTTATTACGGAGCAGGAAAGGACCCTAATGCCTACGGACTAACCAACGATTTGTCGTTGGTTTCGGGAATGCAGTATGTGCACAGCATCGATAAGCTCTGGTTTTTGCCGGCCGATTTAACTGCCGGAGCCGAGTTTAGTCTCAACAACCTTACCGACGCACAGTTTGCTTACGAACGACAGATTAATCAGCGAATGAGAATAGGAAGCTTATTCGCACAGAACGAATGGAAAAACGAACAACTGGCTTTATTGCTGGGTTTACGATTGGATAAACATAACAAGATAGAAAAGCCCATTTTTAGTCCGAGAATAAATGTGCGGTACAATCCATATTCATGGGTAAACCTGCGTGCAAGTTATGCTGAAGGGTTCAGGGCCCCACAGGCTTTCGACGAAGATTTGCACCTTACTGCCGTGGGTGGTGTTGTACAGATTATTGTAAACGACCCGGATCTGAAGCCGGAAAACTCACGCAGCTATAGTGTTTCAGCCGATTTTTATCAACAACTGGGTAAGATGCATGCCAATGTGTTGGTCGAAGCGTTTTATACCGACATTCATGATGTGTTTTATCTCGGAGAATCGGGGGCAGATGCAACCGGAAATGCATTGCTGATGAGAAAAAATGGTTCGGGTGCCGTGGTGAAGGGTATTAACCTTGAAGCCCGACTCGCTCCTTTTACCAACTTTAATCTACAGTCGGGGTTTACTTTTCAGCAGAGTTTGTACAAAGAGCCTGAAAGCTGGAGCGAAAATCCAACCATTGAAGCCCGACGCGAAATGTTCCGCTCACCGAATCATTATGGCTATCTCACAGCAAGTTACAATCCGCTTAAATCCCTTACTCTGGCTTTGTCGGGCACATATACCGGTACCATGTTGTTGCAGCATTTTGGGCCCGAAACCGTAGATGATACAGAAGTTTGGTCGCCACGTTTTTTCGATCTGAACCTGAAAGCTTCCTGGGATATTAAAATTGGAAATGCTACCAAATTGCAACTCAATGGGGGAGTACAGAATATATTCAACAGTTTCCAAAAAGACTTTGACATTGGCCAAACCCGCGATGCAGGGTATGTATATGGTCCCTCTTTGCCACGTTCTTTTTATGCAGGGTTAAAAGTAATGCTCTGATTTAAACATTTTGCAGGGTAAATTTCGGCCGGAGTTATGATGTGAATCTGCTTAACTCCGGTTTTTGCATTTTTTTATTAAGAAATTACATGACTGTCCACTATTATGGTAATTTTGTGAACTACTCTTTTTGTTGCAGGAATGATTTCGCATGCTTTTTTTCCTATTTTTGTAAACGAAACATGGAAGTATCCACATTCACTCAATTATCAGTTTAAAATACAACAATGAAATTAATTCAGTTAACACTTTTAGCCCTTTTGGTGCTCACAACACAATCCGCTTATGCGCAGAAATTGAAAAGAAATCAGTTCGATAATCCCCTGGCATTGCAAAGAGCAGATCCGCATGTAACCAGAGCTGCTGATGGATATTACTATTTTATTGCCACTGTGCCCGAATACGACCGGATTGAAATACGCAAATCCAAATCCATCAATGGTATCAGGAAGGCCCAACCGGTAATTGTTTGGCGCAAGAAAAGTGCCGGTCCTATGGGAAACCATATTTGGGCACCTGAACTACACCGTATAGCCGATAAATGGTATATCTATTTTGCTGCCGGATCGGCCGAGGATAAATGGAAAATCAGAATGTATGCCTTGTCGAACCCTGCCGAAGATCCGACAAAGGGTGTGTGGACTGAAGAAGGTCAGATTGTGAGCAATATCGACCGCTTCTCGCTCGATGCCACTACATTCGAACACAAAGGGCAACGCTACATGATTTGGACTGATCGTGCCCCCTCAAACAAAGTAAATACCAGCCTGTTTATTGCCAAAATGATTAATCCTACTACGCTCGATAAGGTGCAGAATGTGATAACCACACCCGAATTTGAGTGGGAAGAACGTGGTCATCGTGTGAATGAAGGACCAGCCGTGTTGATTCGCAATGGGAGAGTATTTGTAACTTTCTCGGCAAGTGCAACTGACTCCAATTATTGCATCGGATTGCTTTGGGCCAACGAAAACGACGACCTGATCAATCCCGCTTCCTGGAATAAACTTCCACAACCGGTTTTCTATAGTAACGAAAAACTGAACCGATTTGGTCCCGGACATAACAGTTTTACTGTTGCCGAAGATGGAGTTACTGATGTCATGATTTATCATGCTCGTGATTATAAACAAATCAAAGGCGAACCACTGTACGACCCTAACCGGAATACACGTGCCAGGGTTTTGCGCTGGACTAAGGATGGAATGCCCGATTTCGGTCAGAATTTGGATGATAATGAAATGGCTATTAAGCAAAACAGAATATGTGATTTGTTTAAGAAAAAAAAGTAATTATTGAATGAATAATTTGAATTGATAACGAGAATAAATTATAGTTTTTAACGCCATGAGAAACATTTTTTTACTGTCGATGCTTTTTCTTTTTGCTTTTTCTGTTTTGTCGCAGCCATTCAAAGTGACCGGACCGGATGGCAAACTGGTTGTAACTATTGATCTACAGCATGGAAAGCCCGTGTATAGTGTTAAATATCACGATGCAGTGATGTTGGAGAATTCGCCGCTTGGTCTGGTAACCAATGTGGGAGATTTCAGTCGTCAGATGAAAATTACAGGTTCAAAAACCGATAAGATTGACAAAAAATATCGTCAGGACAGAATCAAGAAATCTGAAATTCATTATCAGGCCAATGAGTTGATAGTTACTCTTGAAAATGATCGTCAACATTTAATCGATGTGATTTTCAGGGTAAGCAACAACGATATTGCTTTTTCGTACCGACTGCACAGAACCACCAGGTTTGTCAACTGCATTGTCGAGAAGGAGGTTTCAGGATTCGATTTTCCTGCCAAAACCACTACCTTTCTTACCCCTCAGGCTACACCCATGATCGGATGGGAACGCACCAAACCCAGTTATGAAGAGGACTATGTGATAGATGAAGCTATGGGTAAGCCTTCGTTGTACGGAATAGGCTATACGTTTCCGGGTTTGTTTCGCATTGGCAATGATGGATGGGTTTTACTCTCTGAAACCGGAGTGAGCGGTGCCTATTGCGGTTCGCGATTGAGTGAAGGCACTACAGATGGACTTTACACCATTGCTTATCCGGAGCAGGGAGAAAATAACGGTATTGGAAATGCTGCACCGGCCATTGCTTTGCCGGGTTCCACTCCATGGCGTACTATTACAGTAGGGTCCACATTGAAGCCCATTGTCGAAACTACCATACCCTATGATGTAGTTGACCCATTATATGAGCCTTCAAAACCGTACCGGTATGGTCGAGGTACCTGGAGCTGGATCATGTGGCAGGACAACAGTATGAACTGGGATGATCAGATTACCTTCATCGACCTCGCTGCCGAACTGGGATATGAATATATTCTCGTGGACGCCCTTTGGGATACACAAGTGGGATACGAGCGAATGCCGGCATTATTCAAATATGCTCAATCAAAAGGGGTCGATATTTTTCTATGGTATAATTCTAATGGTTTTTGGAATAATGCTCCTCAAGGTCCAAAGCATAGAATGAACAATGCCATCACACGCAAAAAGGAGATGAAATGGCTTCAGAGTTTGGGCGTTAAAGGCTTGAAAGTTGATTTTTTCGGTGGCGACAAACAGATCACCATGCAGTTGTATGAAGAAATACTATCCGATGCCAACGATCACGGACTGATGGTCGTTTTTCATGGATGTACACTACCCCGCGGATGGGAGCGTATGTATCCGAATTTTGTTGGTAGTGAAGCTGTGCTTGCATCAGAGAACCTCATTTTTCAGCAAAAATACAATGATCTGGAGGCAACCAATGCCAGTTTGCATCCTTTTATACGCAATGCAGTGGGTGTTATGGAGTTTGGTCCGGTTTTGCTGAATAAGCGCCATAACCGCAACAATGATGGTGGACATACGCGTCGTACATCTGAGACATTTCAGTTGGCAACTGCGATTTTATTCCAAAATCCGGTTCAGTTTTTTGCAATCACTCCCAACAACCTGACAGAAATGCCGGGTTTTGTGATTGACTTCATGAAAAATGTACCAACTACCTGGGACGAAACAGTTTACATCGATGGATATCCCGGAAAATTTGTGGTTTTGGCCCGCAGGAGTGGCGACAATTGGTATGTGGCCGGTGTGAATGCATTAAAGGAAACCCTCAGTTTGCATGTGAAACTACCAATGTTTGGAGGGAAATTTGTGAACTTATTGAAGGATGATTCAAAACTAAGCCCCCTTAAGGAATGCACCTGGTTACCCGGGACCGGGGACATCAACCTGGTTATTCCTCCCAATGGTGGGATAATAGTTACAGAATTGAAGTAGAAAACACAGTAGATGTAAGACTCTGAGGCTTTAATGCAGGGAAAATAAGAGGTAGTATCAATACAAGTGTATAATGATTGCTATGCCTGAGCATGTTAGTCAGAGGAAAACCAATTCTGTTTTCCGATAATGTAAAAGAGTGTATGGAACTAATAATTGATGTAAAGTCTGAAAGCGTACTCTGAAAATCTGTGAGTTCGGAAAAAGGGTTAAAATAGGCTGTTTCGAATCGAAGAGCAAGTTTGATTTGCCAGAAACCAGCGATCACAAGGCTGCGAAGAGGTGGTATCTCCTGCTATCGCACCGGTTAGTTTGACAACTGCGATTCTGTTCGTTGTTTTTTTATCAAAGTCACAGGAAGTAACCCCAACCGGGTGCAATTTCCAAATGGTATTTTGAGTTTTTACCTCATAAGGATCAGGGCAATATTTTGAATAGCCTCTTTCACAGTCATTTTTTCTTTGATGTTTCGATTCTTTGCCAGCTGATTACAAACAGTGATAATGCCATTTTCAAGCATGTCATGCCCGTTAAAAATTTCGGCACTCATGCAATCAACTGTACATGCAAGAATTCCGGCATCACTCAGAGAGTCAAGACTTTTTACTCCTGCATTATTTTTACCGATTCCGGCATCATTAAAAAACACCGCCTTAACACGATGTTTCTGTGCATATTCTCCCGCACTTAAACCACCATGTGACCCACACACAACGATATCTCCTGCATTGTTTTCGTTTAGAAAAGTAATACTATCTGCTATGGTGATACTAACACCATCAATGTGAATTTGGGTTTGTTTTTTCAGGTCAACCTTGCTTGTTCTCCCTTCATCAACAGGAAATTCAAAACCATTATTTTTTTGAGTTGAAGCAGGATGATCGATAATATTGATTATTTTGGAAACAGCTTCTTTCACTGATTCACCGGTTTTGATTCCGTGTTCTTGTGCAGGGGAATTCATGTGACTTATGATTCCGTTCTCCAAGGTATCGCGGGCAACACCAATTTCGGCACTATTGTGATCAACAGCAAAGGCAAGAATATTCTCAGCCTCGTAATGTATCAGACCTCTGATTCCGGCCTGATTTTTTCCAATACCTGCATTGTTAAGAAAAACAGCTTTTACATGACTGTTTTTTACCTGACGGGCAAGATCCCTGTTGCCACCGCAATGGGATCCGCAGACAAGTATTGGACTTGTATTGCAGGGTTGTAAATCACCTAAACTATCCAGTAGTACCATACAATCAGGCAATTCCATGTTATTTCCCTGTTAACTTAACAATAATTGAATACTACTATACCACTGCAAGTTTAGTGCGGGCAATCGATATTCCCTTTTCGTATGCTTTTATATTCCCTTCAACAAACTTTTCAGGAACACTTTCCTTCACTATCTGAATCATTTCATCATGTGAATAGCCTCTGAATTCAGCATAAATTGCAAGCATAACAATGTTCATCATTTTACTGATATCAAAATCAGGACTTTTGTTCTCGTCAGGATCAATAATAAATGTCTTTTTACCCGATCTTTTTATTAACTCAGTTTTCGATTCAGGCATGTCTTTTTCCAGTCTGGTGTTAACACTGGAAGTGGATAATTCAAAAGTGCTTGAGAAAACAATGCCATCATCTTTCATGCAATGCAAATACCGGAGTGTTTCGGTTTGTTCAAAAGATAAAAGGTAATC
>CAYGJI010000071.1:0-17359 GCA_964350125.1 uncultured Paludibacter sp.
AATAGCCACAGGAAAAATAGTCTGCATTCCTGACGGTATCGTTACTGTATAATTATACCGATCCGGACTGAACGCCTGATTGAGAATTCCTCCCGAAAACTCCAAGTTATCCAGTGTTGCAACATCCGATACTTCGGTAAGTGTAAAATGGTCGAATTTGAAAAATCCCGCATCACTTCGTGAAGTGTGGTTAAACTGATAACCCTTTGTATTGGCTTTTCCGCTTAGTCTGAAACCGAGTGTCAGCTTTCCATCAGTAACCTGCACTACTACTTTCAGTGGAAGAAACGGACCATTTTCGGCAGCCGACTCAGCATAACCAGCGAATGAATACGTTTCACTCTGACCCAGTATGCTTAAATTGGCTGCAGTATAAGCAGGATGTGTTGATGCTCCATACAACATACTAACATTATTCGCAAACAGACGCTGATTGGTAGTTCTACCTGCGCTTACAGTGGATAATGCCCTTACCTGATAATATCCGGGGGGAAGATCGTTAACACTTTGAAAACACTCCACTTCAGCAATAATATTGTTCCAGTATCCGGCAATAAAGGTTCCTTGTTTTGTTGCATCACCATCGATGTTTACGGCAGTCCAGCCACCGGTTCGACCTGTCCATGTCCAGCCGTTATAATTGCCTGATTCAAAACCGGGATTAACTAATTTGTGTGTAAAGTCTGTCTGTGCAGATATTAATTGAACTGAAAGCACTAAGCAAATTGACAGAACACTGAAAAGAAAATATTTCATTGTTTTACATTTAAGATTTCGGAGCTAAAATTAGTAAAGATAATTCAGAGCGAAGGTGGATTATTTAATTCATCAGGTGGACAAGTAACAATAAAATCATTAACTTTGCCATTGATTAAAGTAACACATGTGGCAGAAGACCTCAAAATAGCCATTACCGGCGGAAAAAAAGAAAAATACGAAACACTCATCCCACAGCTTCGATCATTGCTTGAAGCCGAATCCGACCTTATTGCAAATCTGGCGAATATTGCGGCTGCATTGAAAGAAACTTTCGGATGGTGGTGGGTTGGTTTCTATCTGGTTAAAAACGACGAGTTGGTGCTTGGGCCGTTTCAGGGTCCGGTTGCCTGCACACGTATCAAATACGGCCGGGGCGTTTGCGGCACAGCCTGGAAAGAAGCCCGCAGTTTGCTGGTTCCCGATGTCGAAGCTTTCCCTGGTCACATCGCCTGCAGTTCGCTGTCGGTTGCCGAAATTGTTGTGCCTTTGTTCAATGCTTCAGGGCAGGTAGCCGGCGTGCTCGATGTTGACAGTGAACGTTTCGACCAACTGGATGAGACTGATGTGCAATATCTGGAGATAATTGCCGGGATATGCAGCAGGGTGATGGAAAAAGTTAATTTAGAACACCGTGTTTAAATGATTTTTTTGTACTTTTGCTTCAATCAAATCACAACCTCAGGCAAAAGCACTTATTTAATGTTAGCAAGTTACATCAACTACAAGAGAAACACAAAATGTCTTTTTGTTGTTTCTGTGTTTCTTTTAGCAAGCTTACCACTCTTAAATGCCTCAACATCAAACACAGTACTAATTAAGCAGGTGACGAATATCACCATCAGTAACAATCAACTTATCAGTGATTATTTGTATGAAATACAAATCAACAACTCTGCGGCTGAAGAATATGCTAAAGTATCAATTTTATACGATAAATTAAGCAAAATCACCTCTGTCGATGCATTTATTACCGACAAGCATGGCATAATTATCAAAAAACTGAGATCAGCCGACATTACTAAAAAGTCACTGATAACAAATGCAGCATTTTTTCAGGATGCCATGAGCTTGGAATTCAAACTTCAACATCATGAATTTCCTTATCGCATACAATACAGTTACAGAAGAATACAGAAAGAATTTCTTTACATAGCAAAATGGATTCCGGTTCTCGACACCGGTATTGAAACCAGACAGGCAACACTTACACTTACAGTTCCCGAAAACTACAAATTCAGCTACCTACCTCAATTTATCAGCGGGCCGGAAATATCGACCATCAAAGGCACTAAAACATATATCTGGCAAACAACATTTTCTCCATTGCCGGAATTTGAAGATATGGCACCCTACCCTACAACGATGATGCCTGTACTGAGTATTGTGCCTACCCTTTTCAGATTCGAGACACCGGGAACCTTTGAAAGCTGGGATAAATATGGTGCCTGGCAATACGGCATTAACAGTAAACTGCAACAAATCCCCGAAAACGAAGCAATTCTTATCAGAAATCTGATTACCGGAGTCAAAGATACTACCGAAATGGTGAGGCGAATATATCATTATTTACAGGACCATACACGTTATGTTAATGTTTCGCTTGAAACCGGAGGTATGATTCCTGTGGCAGCCAATTTAGTCTCAAGCTTTAAATATGGCGATTGTAAAGGACTTACCAATTATATGATGGCACTTTTAAATACTGTTGGCATTAACTCTCATTATACCGATGTACATGCAGGAGAAAAAATTAAACCAATTGATGTCCATTTTCCTGCTCAGCAATTTAACCATGTAATTTTAGCTGTTCCGGTCGGAGGTGATACTTTGTGGCTCGACTGCACAAGTAAGGGACCATTCAATTATGCCGGCACCTTTATCCAAAACAGGCCCGGATTAATGATAGATAAATACGGCTCAAAATTAGTCAGGATTCCTGCCCTTAGCAAAAAGCAAGTTCAAGCAACCCGTAAAATACTGATCAGCAAGAACTACAACGAACTCAATCGCATTGAATTCAGCAACACCTATCGGGGTGAATCTTTCGAGCTACTCTCAGATATTAACAGATATGTTTACGATAAACAGAAATACTTTCAAAGTCATTTTGGGATTAAAAATCTGGAGGTCGACACTTACAATCCACAGATTATTCACCGCGACTCATTGTTTGCAAAACTGACATTCACTGCCACTTCCAAATCCTGCATCGAGAAGGTTGGAAATCATCTGATTTTAAAAACAATAGCTTTCGAAATACCACATTTCGCCAAACCGGGCAGTCGTAAGCTTCCGGTTCAGATTGATTTCCCGATTTGTAAGTCTGATACCCAAATATTCTTCATCCCCGGGATTCAGTACGATCATATAAAATTGCAGAATATCAGCATTGAAACTGAATATGGAATTTACAGAAAGAAATTTGATACAACTACAGCTGGCACTATCGGTGTTCACAAATATTTTGAACTTAATGCCGGGCATTACAGCCTGACAAGCTATCCGGAAATTTATGAATTCATCCGTCGTGTAAACGAAGCCGAAAACACGGCAATAATCATAAAATCGGACATATAATGAAAAAGCTATTAACTTCAGCACTTTTATTCGCGCTGTTGATAAACGTACAGGCGCAGGAGACGAACAGGATTTACGGAAAAGCAAGCAGTCAGGATTTTCAAATGGCGAATTGCGATTTCGAACCCGATGCACCTGCAGTAGTAATTTTCGATGAAGGTTCAACTATCATCAGCAGAAACGATGACCGGCTTTTTTATATTCTTGAGAGAAAGGTACGCATAAAAATATTCACTGAAGCAGGTTTGTCGTGGTCGGAGGTCGAAATTCCCTATTACAATTCAAAAACGATAAACGAAAATATTTACGATATCAATGCCAGATCATATAATATTGAAGAAGGAAAAGTCAAAATAGTTGAACTAAACCCTTCGGAATGCTTCGATGAGAAAATTAATACTAACTGGAATCGCAAAAAATTTGCAATACCCAATACACGCCCGGGTACAATCATCGAATACAGCTACCGATACCAGTCCGATTATATGTTTAACCTCCCCGACTGGGAATTTCAATGGAAAATACCGGTTATGAACAGTAGATACAAAATTGCCATGGTTCCTTTTTATGAATATACATACATACTTCAGGGGGCTAATAAATTTGACGAATTCTCTTCAAATGAGTCAAGCGGATTTGAGCAGAATTTCTTTGGAGTAAAATTCAAAGAAATGATTTATTCTTTTGGCATGAAAAACATCAAATCATTCAAAGATGAAACATTCATTACCTCTGCTTCGGATTATATCATGAAAATTGATTTTCAACTCGCAAGAATTAATCACGCTAACGGCACAAAAACCGAGGTGCTATCATCCTGGCCCATGTTGATTAAGGAATTGTTGGACGACCAGAGATTTGGAAAGATGGAAACTGCAGCCCGGAAAGAAGCTCCCAAAATTCTCAACATCAATCAGATGAAACTCTTAACGGAAAGTCAGAGATTTGATTCAATCGTCAGTTTTGTAAAGAAAAACTACAGTTGGAACGGAAAATACAGTTTGTATTCGGAACAAACTTTGAAGAATTTTTTATCGACCAGAAAAGGTAATTCGGCTGAAATTAATCTTTTTGCCACAGGGCTCCTTAACGCAGCCGGAATTATCACACATCCAGTCATACTAAGCAACAGAAACAACGGGAAAATAAAAAAGTCCTATCCTTTTCTTAGTTCGCTCAACAACACTATATTTATATCTCGTGTCGAAGGAAATCTGATGTTAGGTGATGCTACCAATCCTCTGTTAGCAAACAACCGCTTACCAACAGAATGCCTCAATGAAACCGGATTAATCATTGAAAAGGGCAGTGAAAACTGGATTGGATTGTACTCTCGTATTCTCAGCAATTCAAGAACAACCATTTACTCCACATATAACAATGGTGTTTTGACCAGCGACATCAATCATAGTTCGATGGACTACGACGGGCTGTATATGCGTTCTAAATATGGTGATAACCGGAACGCTTTATTGAAACACCTTGCCGGCGAAAATGAACAGGTAATCGACTCATCGCTGGTGATTACAAACAATCAGGATGCAACAACCCCGTACAAACTGGTTTATAAGGTTGAAAACCGACCGGCATCCACCCCCGAAAATATCTATATTCAGCCATTTTTGAAAGAAGCCCCGGGCGAAAATATATTTAAAGAACCGACCAGAACCTATCCTGTCGATTTAATTTATCCCTATAAACGGAGTTATCATTCTGTAATTGAAATACCCTTGGATTATGAACCTGAATTTATACCCGAAGTTCGACGAATTAACATGAATGACCTCGCCATGGAATATCAGGCTAATGTAGTTAATAATACCATTCAGGTTTCACTGACCTATATCATTAAAAGGAGTATATTTCAACCTGAAGAGTATAAGACATTAAGGTTTTTCTTTGGCGAAATGGTGAATAAAGCCAATGAGAAGATCATTCTGAAAAGAAAATCAATTTGATGATTTGGTCATCGGCAAATTATGCAGGAAATTGCCGGCTACTTATTGGGAAGTACCGTTAAAGGTTGAATTCTCACTCTTAAGCATTTGTATTTTCCGCTCCAGTCCCCAGCGGTATCCCCCCAATTTTCCGTCGCTGCGAATCACGCGGTGGCAGGGAATGAGCCATGCTATGGGATTGGCTCCTATGGCATTGGCCACTGCCCTTACGGCTTTGGGCCTCCCGATTGCGATGGCAACATCGGTATAAGTCACAATAGTTCCCGCTTGAATTTGCTGCAATGCATTCCAAACCTCCTGTTGGAAGTGTGAGCCAACAAATTTTAGCTTCAGACTCAGTTTCGACACAATTATTTCAGAACCATATTTTTCGGCAAGTGCCTGATTTTTGCCAAAAACCGAATGCGGAAAGCGCTTCCTGAACTCATTCAGCGCTTCCTGCTCATTGTCGAAATACATGAGCAAATACAATTCATTCTCATCGAAAAGCATGTGGCATAATCCAAATGCCGATTCATAACTCCCGTAAAACAGGTTCATACTACCAATTCATTTTTGCTTTTACAAAAAAATTGCGTCCGGGTTCCAGTCTGTTCATTCCTCTCAGTGTGGATAGATACTGCTTATACGAGGTATCCAAGAGGTTTTTCACTCCAAAGGTAAACTTCAGGGCTATACCCATCAAGCTGATTGATTCGGTATTTGCAATCAGGTTCAGTATACCATGCCGGTGAAGAGTCGCACCCTGAGCATATTTCTCCGTTTCGTACATCCAATTGAGAGAAGTAGTCAGTTCACCAATATTGCTTACACGATAATGAAGCGACATCACCCCACTGAGTGGCGGAACAAGAGGCAGTTTTTCACCTGTCACGGCATTTCCGCCATATACATAGCTAACAAATTGCTCAAAGCTAAGCTCAGGTGAAATTAACCATTTCATTTCCATTTCGGCACCATAGAACAGCGCCTGATTTATATTTTTGTTTACCCAGGCCTGAACAGTTGCACCATCGGGATAGGTGTAAAAATCTCTCACCTCAGTGATGAGATCAAAAAGATAGTTCCCAAAAACTTCTGCTTTAAGCACCAGCGAGTTACCGGTGAGCATATAGCTCAGATTCGAAAACACACCGTTCTCCGGCTTTAAATCAGGATTTCCTACCCGCAATATACCCGCCTGATCGATGAATTTGAATCTTTCCTCGAGTGAGGCAACCCGATAGGCATTGGCCAATGAGACAATAAACTTATGTCGTTCAGCAGGTCGGTACATGAGGTCGATATGAGCTGAATAAGCAAATTCGTTTTTAACATCATTCGCAAATAGTACTGCATCATTGTGCGGCAATTCCTGTTTTGTACCGTTGTCATACTTAAACCTAAAAACCTCCCTGTGTGCCGATTCGTTTGATGTACGCAACAAATCGAGCCTGATTCCTGCATTCATAGTCCAGTATTTAGGGTCGATTACCCACTGATAGTGAGAGAAAACACCCACATCCATTACATTGGCATCGGGTGTGGGTTGTTCTCCTGTAAAAATGGTATCGGTAGGAGTGGATGCAATCCTGACCCTTTTAGTGGACTGATCGCGCAGCCAGGTTTCGGCGCCAACAGTCATGGTGTTGTAATCGTTGAAATACAAATCGGCTACTGCTTTCAAACCGGATGTTGTGTTTGTGCTTCCGGGGAAGATAGACAAAGCCTGACTAACCCTGTTTTCGACTTCACGCTGAATCATCTGGGAATAAGCCTTTACGGAGATTTGTTTCACTTCATCTGTAATATTTTTAAATATATACTCTCCGCTGAGGTGATTTCTCACAAAACTAAGATAGCGCACCTTTGCTCCGGGAGGAAAAGCCATACCACCGGGTAACCCAATATCCCACGCATTATGATGGTTGTAATGCACCAGCAATTCGCGGTCTTCGCCGTACTTCATACCTCCTCGTAATGAGAAAGAAGCATCATTGAACTGACTTCCGGAAATTTTTCCTTCGGGTGTTTGAGTATCTTTGGCTGTACGGTAGCTGCCATCCACGCCCAGATACCAGCCGCGCTCCGAGATATAGGCGCTTATATTGTTGTGTGACAATCGGTTAACAGCCTGAAAACCGGAAGACACATTCCCTCCGGTTTTAAATCCTTTTGTTGAATAATCGGGTCGTTTTGGGATAAAATTCACGACGCCACCCAAAGCTCCTGTTCCAAAAAGTACCGAACCGGCACCCTTCACCACCTCAATGCGCTCTACAGCATCGATATTAACCATGGAAAGCACTCCGGCAATATCTGTAGCCGTTTGGAAACGGTCTCCATCCATCATAAAAAGCAGTTTTGATTCCGAAAAACCCCGGATATTTACGGAGCTTGCCCAGGCACCATCGCGACTAAACGACACTCCGGGCAAATGATGGAGCGCATCGGCAGGAGTAATATAAACTTGATTTTCAATTTCTTTAGCAGTCATCAGCTGAAAGGGCAGATTCAGCTTTTCAGTCAGTATTCCACGTATGGTTATTTCCGGGATAAGCTGATGTGCGATACTATCGGAGGGAGTTTTGCGGGTTGAAACTGCAAAAACCTGCCAGGAAAAAGTCATCAACAAAATGGTTCCAGTAATTATACTTCGGATCATGTGTTTGAAATTGGGGGTTCGTCCTGTTAAAAAAGGCTCACAAATATACAAATTTATCAATCAACCGGTCGATTCATGAAACAAAATTAACCATCAGCGGGTCGAAATGTTTGATATCTACACACTATTTAACACACAGAGCAAGCACCGGCTCATGGAGAAGAAAATTTGATAAACAACAGTGTACAAATAAAATAATTGTATTATCTTTGTTCTCCCTTACTGTTTTTTTTAACAATTGCCCCATGAAGAGGTTTTTTTTACTGCTGATTTTATTTAATTCACTGCATACATTCCGGGCTCTATCGTGTACCAACCTGTTGGCAGGCCGGCTTGCCACAGTGGATGGCTCCACTATGATAACCTATGCTGCCGATTCGTACATGCTTTTCGGATCGCTTTATCATTTCCCTGCCCGCACTTATCCTCCGGGTACCATGCTCGACATTTACGAATGGGATACAGGAAAATATCTCGGTCAAATTAAACAGGCTGAACAAACCTATTCAGTGATAGGTAATATGAATGAATTTCAGGTTTCCATTGCCGAAACCACTTTTGGTGGCAGAGAAGAGCTTCAGGATACGACCGGAATTATTGATTATGGCAGTTTGATGTGGATAGCACTGCAACGTTCGCGAACTGCGCGTGAGGCGATCAGGGTAATGACTTCGCTGGTAGAGGAATACGGATATTACAGCACCGGCGAATCGTTTTCGATTGCCGATCCGAATGAGGTCTGGATTATGGAAATGATCGGTAAAGGTCCGCGCAACAAAGGAGCTGTATGGGTGGCCATGCGTATTCCCGACGATTGTGTTGCGGCCCATGCCAATCAGGCGCGCATCACCACTTTTCCTTTCGACGATAAGAACAACTGCCTCTATTCTGTTGATGTGATAGCTTTTGCGCGCGAAAACGGTTATTTTAAAGGCAAGAACAAAGATTTCAGTTTTTCCGACACCTATGCACCTCTCGATTATGGTGCTTTGCGTGCCTGCGAAGCGCGTGTCTGGAGCTTTTTCCGGAAAATTAATCCGGAAATGGAAAAATATGTGAGTTATATTAAAGGAGAAACGGCCGACCGGATGCCCTTGTGGGTAAAACCCGAGCGGAGGCTTTCGGTACAGGACATGAAAGAATTTATGCGTGATGAATATCAAGGCACAGAGCTTGACATCACCCGCGGATATGGCGCCGGTATTTATGGAACCAAACTCAGACTTAGCCCGTTGAGTTTCAAGGTAGATGGTGTAACCTATTATCACGAACGGCCCATTGCCACACAGCAAACCGGCTATTCATTTGTAGCCCAGATGCGTAACTGGATGCCACCATACATCGGCGGTATATTATGGTTTGGAGTCGATGATGCTGCCACTTCGGTTTATGTGCCGATGTATTGTGGAATCAATGGCGTTCCCAACTGTTTCAGCGAAACCAATGGAAGTTTGCTCGAATACTCCCCTACTTCATCGTTTTGGGTCTTCAACAGGGTTTCGAACTTTGCATATTCGAGATATGATCTCATGCTACCCGACATCAGGAAGGTGCAGCAGCACTGGGATATGAATTTCAATGCCCTGATTCCCAACATAGATAAAGCGGCCATCGGTTTACCCGAAGTTAATGCCCGGGAGTTTCTTACTACTTTCAGTCATACACAGGCCGAGAATGTAACAAACGCATGGAGGAAACTCGGCGAATATCTGTTAGTGAAAAATCTCGATGGCGTTGTTAAGAAAGAAGCCGATGGTAAATTTCTTCAAAACGACAAGGGTATACCTCCCGGGGTAATCCGACCGGGCTATCCCGAAGATTTTCTGAGGGAGTTGGTTCGACAGCATCCCGAAATGCGTGCTAAAACGCAGGAAGAACTGGATAACAGGCCGGTGATGGGGCAATAATTTATTTTTTGTACCTTTGCTGCAAATTTTGTAAAAGGTATGCTTGAAAAGATTATTATTCTCGATTTCGGATCGCAGACAACCCAGTTAATCGGTCGTAGGTTACGTGAGTTAAACGAGTACTGCGAGATTCTTCCTTACAACAAATTCCCCGGTATTACGCCCGACCTCAAAGGCGTTATTCTCTCCGGTAGTCCATTTTCGGTATATGAACCGACTGCATTCCGCACCGACACAACGGTTTTTCGCGGGCAAATTCCCGTTTTGGGTATTTGCTACGGCGCTCAGCACATGGTTCACGAAGCGGGGGGGAAAGTAGAAGCCGCCGGATCGCGCGAATATGGTCGTGCGAACCTGACGAGCATCGACGGTGCCGACAAGCTATTCAATGGCATACCTGCAGGTTCACAAATCTGGATGTCGCACGGCGACAGTATTACATCACTACCCCAAAACTTCAGCAAGGTAGCCAGCACTACCGATGTGGAACTGGCCGCTTATAAAATTGAGAACGAAGCCACCTGGGGCGTTCAGTTTCATCCCGAAGTGTTTCATACGAGTGATGGAATGCTGTTGCTCGAAAATTTTCTGAATATTTGCGGATGTAAACGCAACTGGTCACCGGCTTCGTTTATTGAAACAACTGTGAGCAAGTTGAAGAAACAACTGGGCAACGACAGGGTGGTGCTTGGTTTATCAGGCGGTGTTGACTCATCGGTTACGGCCGTACTTCTGAACAAAGCCATCGGCAAAAACCTCACCTGCATTTTTGTGGATCATGGTTTATTGCGTAAAAATGAGTTTGAAACCGTGTTGAAAGATTACGAGCACCTTGGTTTGAATGTTAAAGGTGTGGATGCGAAAAAATATTTTTACGACAAACTGAAGGGAGTTTCTGATCCTGAAAAGAAAAGAAAAATCATCGGAGCAGGATTTATTCATGTATTCGAAGACGAAGCACATAAAATAAAGGATGTGAAATGGCTGGCACAGGGAACCATTTATCCGGATATCATCGAATCACTCTCGATTACCGGTACAGTGATCAAGTCGCATCATAATGTTGGAGGACTTCCTGAAATAATGAAACTGAAACTTTGCGAACCACTTAGTTTGTTATTTAAAGATGAAGTACGTAAAGTAGGGACTGAACTTGGTATGATGCATCATCTGATTAAAAGACATCCTTTTCCGGGACCCGGACTGGCAGTGAGAATTCTTGGAGATATCACCGAAGAAAAAGTGAAAATCGTGCAGGAAGCGGATTATATTTTTATCAATGCACTTCACGAGTGGAACCTTTATCATATGGTGTGGCAGGCCGGAGCAATTCTGCTACCCGTCCAATCGGTGGGGGTCATGGGCGATGAAAGAACCTACGAAAATGCCATCGCATTGCGTGCGGTTACATCACTCGATGCCATGACAGCCGATTGGGCACAGTTGCCTTACGATTTTCTTGCTAAGGTTTCGAACGAAATTATCAATAAAGTTACAGGCGTAAACCGGGTGGTTTACGACATCAGCTCTAAACCACCGGCAACCATCGAATGGGAATAGGGATATGATTGATACGCATGCCCATCTTTATGCTGAAGAATTCGACCACGACAGGGATGCAATGATTCAGCGGGCTAAAGATGCAGGAGTTCAAAAAATTATTTTACCGAATGTCGACAGCAATTCGTTGCACAGAATGCTCGGGCTGGAATCGCGATACAATGGTTTTTGTTATGCTGCCATCGGTGCCCATCCGACAAGCGTTGGGAGTAATTTTGAATCCGAACTAAACCTGGTGCGAAGTGAACTCGAACGTCGCTCATGGGTTGCAATCGGCGAAATTGGTATCGATCTTTATTGGGACAATACCTATATAGAAGAGCAAAAAGAAGCTTTCAGGCGACAACTCGCATGGTCGGTCGAATTTAACTTGCCGGTGATCATTCATGTACGCGATTCGTTTGCAGAAACCATGTCGGTACTCAACGAATTCAGCGGAAAAGGATTAAGAGGAGTTTTTCACAGCTTCACAGGCAATAATCAGGAGGCATCTTCCGTTATAGCATATGGAGGTTTTATGTTGGGCATCAACGGCATTGTGACGTTTAAAAATGCAGGGCTCGCCGAATGCTTATGTAACATCTCTCCGGAATATATGTTGCTCGAAACCGATGCTCCCTATCTTAGTCCGGTACCCTACCGCGGCAAGAGGAATGAGAGCTCTTATCTGCAATTGATAGCACAAAAAGTGGCCGAACAAGTGGGTTGCACCTTCAATGAGTTGAAAGGAATTACCACCGCCAATGCTCAAAAGCTTTTCAAACTGTAACCATCTAAGCACTAAAAGAGTATTTATATCCACTTTTTTAATGCTTCAGGTGCAAATATGAAAAAAATGTATTTGTATGTCACAAAATTTTGCTAACTTGCGCCCCTAATTTGGAGAGGTGCTCGAGTGGTTGAAGAGGCACGCCTGGAAAGCGTGTATACGGTGTGGAATCGTATCGAGAGTTCGAATCTCTTCCTCTCCGCAAACAATTGATTAACAAACAAATAATCACATAAAAAAAGTAAAAAAATCGTAGTTAAAATTCAAAAAAAAAGTAAAATGAAAAAGGTATTTGCAATTTTCTCCATCGTGGCACTTTTCACTTTTGGTATTACAGTGAGTGTTATTGCACAGGATTCTATTCAGGCTGCTCAGGCCGACACGGCTGCTGCAGTTGAATCTGCAGATTCAGTAGTAGAAGAAGCAGAGGCTTTAGAAACAGAAGCCACTACAGAGGTAGTAGAAGAAACAGGTATGCACAAGGCATTGAAACAAAAATTCATCGAAGGAGATGCAATGTGGATGGCACCGGTAGCTTTCGCTTTAATTCTGGGTCTTGCCCTGAGTATCGAACGTATTATTTATCTTAGTCTTTCATCGACCAACACTAAGAAGCTGCTTCAAAATATCGACGAAGCATGGGATAAGGGTGGCGTACAGGCAGCTATGGAAGTTTGCCGCAACACCCGTGGTCCGGTTGCATCCATTTTCTATCAGGGACTTTCGCGTTATGATGAAGGTATCGATGTGGTAGAAAAATCAGTAGCTTCATATGGTGGTGTTCAGTTGGGTCTGCTCGAAAAGAACCTTACCTGGATTTCGCTCTTTATCGCTCTTGCACCTTCGCTCGGATTCCTTGGTACAGTAATCGGTATGATTCAGGCATTCGACAAAATCCAGCAGGTGGGTGATATTTCTGCAACTGTAGTAGCAGGTGGTATCAAAGTAGCCCTTTTAACCACAGTGTTCGGTTTGATCGTAGCCATGATTCTTCAGGTTTTCTACAACTATATTTTAACAATCATCGAAGGCCTTACCAGCGACATGGAAGATTCTTCAATCTCATTGTTGGATATCATTGTAAAACACTCAAAACAATAAATGTATATGAAAGGAATTAAAATTGCCGGCATTTCACTGGTAGTCATCTCATTCCTCCTGTTGATTGCATTCTTTGCAACATTAGGCCAGGGAAGCGAATCCATTGAAAGTGCTGCCGGAGAAGCAATCCAGGTTCCGATGATGACGGACGTGGTGATTTATTGGCTCTATATCCTCTTTGGAGTTGCCCTCGTGGTATCTGTTGCATTTGCATTGGTTAAATTTGTGAAATCATTCATGAGCAATCCGGTTGCTGCACTGAAATCGTTGTTACCCATCGTACTTTTCGCTGCAGTATTCCTGATATCTTTTTTGGCCGGAAGTGGAGAAAGATTGTCGATCATAGGTTATGAAGGCACACAAAACGAAGGTATCTGGGCGCAACTATCTGATATGTTTATTTACACCATTTACACCCTGTTTGTGGTAATTATCATAACCATTTTCGGAGCCAGAATTTATACCTCTCTCAAGTAATTGTAGATTAACAACTAACTAATTATATAAAGATAATGGCAAGAAAATTAGGACAAATTAATGCGAGCTCGATGGCCGACATCTCGTTCCTGCTTTTAATTTTCTTCCTTGTGACCACCTCCATGAACGTAAGCACAGGGTTAACACGGCGCTTGCCGCCACCCCTGCCCCCCGATCAGGAGCCTCAGGACATCGATATTAAGAAACGTAATATCTTTGTGGTGAAAATCAACAGCATGAATCAACTGCTGGTTCAAAATGAGGAAATGGATATCAGGGAGCTTAAGGAAAAAGCCAAGGAATTCATCAAAAACGAGTTTAATGATGCAAATCTTCCTGAAAAATTCAGCAAGGATTTCGAATTACTCGGTACGATGGAATTCACCAAGGAACACGTGATATCGCTGGGAAACGATGTAGAAACACAGTATCAGGCATATATTGATGTGCAAAATGAGCTGGTAGCAGCCTACAACGAACTCCGCAATGAGTTGGCTAAAGATAAGTTCGGAAAAACTTTCGAAGAGCTGACCGAACCACAGAAGAAAGAAATTCAGGAAGTTTATCCACAGAAAATTTCTGAGGCTGAACCCAAAAATTATGGAGGAGTAAGATAATGGCACTTATAAGAAAAGTAGAAAAGAAGGAACCTCCTGCGCTGAGCACCTCATCGCTACCCGACATTATTTTCATGTTGTTGTTCTTCTTCATGGCTGTAACTACCATGAAAGAGGTTACCTTCAAGGTAAAAGTTTCTCCCCCATCAGCAACTGAACTTCAAAAACTGGAAAATAAATCTCTGGTAAGGTATATCTATGTGGGTGAACCCATGCAGGAATTCAGGGAACAGTTTGGTAGTGCTACCCGTATTCAGCTAAACGATCAGTTTGCAGATGTTAGTGAAATCGAATCTTTCATCACCATGGAACGCAGCGCCATGAAAGAAGAGGATCAAAACATCATGACTGTATCGATCAAAGCTGACAAGGACACCAAAATGGGTATCATTACAGACATCAAGCAAGCCCTGCGACGTGCATATGCTCTGAAGATTAACTATCAGGCAGGTGCAAGGCAGGCTTATTAATACAGCAAATACCTCTCACTATAGCAAAAAGTCACCTCAGGAATGAACCCGGGGTGACTTTTTCAATTTCATGATTAATAGCGTTTCTAAAACGATTCGTGTGCCGTTCGTTCGATGATTTCGTTCTGCAATGCTACACCAAGATCATTAAAATAATCGCTGTAGCCCGCTACACGGACTATTAAGTCGCGGTAATGTTCAGGGCGCCTCTGCGCATCTCTCAGTGTGGTTGAGTCGACAACATTAAACTGCACATGATGCCCGTTCATCCTGAAATATCCTCGCACCAGCGATGAAATATTTCGAATAGCAGCTTCATCTTCGAAAAAAGCGGGTGTGAATCGGAGATTCAACAGTGTGCCTCCGGTATGGAGATGATCCATTTTAGCAGCTGAGTTAAATACGGCTGTCGGACCATTCGAATCGGCTCCTTGTACAGGCGAAATGCCCTCTGAAACAGGCTGTCCGGCTTTTCGCCCATCCGGACTGGCATGCATTACGCTGCCAAAATACACATGGCAGGTTGTTGGTAACAGGTTGATATGATAATGTGCTCCACGAGGACTAACATTTCCTTCAACAGCCTGATGATAAATATTAAACACGTCGGTTAATTGCCCATCAGCTCTTTCATCATCATTACCATACCGGGGTGTCTTATACATTAACTCATACAAAAATTGCTCGTCGCCTTCAAAATTATTCAATAACTTTTGAAGATAGTCTTTCAAACTTAATTGATGTGATTCAAAAACATGTACTTTAAGTGCTGTAAGCGAATCGGTGATGGTACCCATACCTACACCCTGAATATAATTTGTATTGTATCGTGCTCCTCCCTGAATGTAGTCTTTACCCGAAGCCACACAATCGTCAATGATCAGCGATAAAAAAGGTGTTGGCAGGTGCTTCATGAAAATGCCTTCAATAATATTGCTGCCTTCAATCTTAATTTGCATAAAATGCTCCACTTGCAAACGAAAAGCTTCCAACAGATGTTTGTAACTTTTCAGAGCTGTAACCTCTCCGGTTTTCAATCCGATTTGCTTTCCTGTACGGATATCGTAACCGTTATGCAGCGTAATCTCAAGAATCTTGGGCAAATTGAAATAGCCACACAGAATATAACTTTCGGTTCCAAAAGCACCACTCTCCACACATCCGCTCGCACCGCCATTGCGGGCATCTGCTATACTCTTGCCCTGATTAAGCAATTCCTGAACGATTGCATCGGTATTGAATATGGAGGGCTGACCAAATCCGGTTTGTATAATTTTTACTGCCCTGTCGATAAAACAATCGGGGTTATGTTTGCTGAGTTGAACCATAGAACTTGGCTGCAGCAATCGCATTTCTTCAATTACATCGAGTATGATGTAGCTCATTTCATTCACTGCGTTTGTTCCGTCGGGTTTCAGTCCGCCGAGATTTATCAGACAAAAATCGGTATAGGTGCCACTTTCCTGCGCTGTAACTCCGATTTTGGGAGGAGAAGGATGGTTATTGAATTTCACCCAAAATGACTGCAGAAGCTCGATTGCCTGCTCTTTAGTAATCTTCCCTGCTTCAAGTTCAGCCCGATAAAAAGGATATAAATGCTGATCGAGGCGACCCGGATTGAACGAATCCCATGGATTGAGTTCGGTAATCACCCCAAGATGGATGAACCAGTAATGCTGCAGAGCTTCATGAAAAGTAGCAGGAGCATGGGCAGGAACACGCCGGCAAACAGCCGCCATCTGCAACAGTTCTGTTTTTCTGTCGGCATTTCGCTCTGATTCAGCAAGTTCGTCCAGTTTCCAGGCATGGCGTTCAGCAAATCGCATGATTGCCTTTGCAGCAATTTCCATGGCTTTGAGCTCTTCCAGCTTTTCAAAAGCCTCCGGATCAGTTAAACGATTGATTGCCTTTCTGCTCTCTTCGATATCATCCATAATGTCGAGCATGCCTTTCTGAAAAACCTTATATCCTGCCACAGTATGCCCCGGAGCCCTCTGTTCCATAAACTCAGTAAAAATTCCAGCTTCGTATGCATCGTGCCACCCGACAGTCATGGCAGACATCACCCGGTCGCGGTTCGATTTTCCAGTCCAGAAAGGAATAATCTCATCACGAAACACATTTTTAGTCTCTTCATCCACCCTGAACCATACCTTAGGCCGGGTATTCAGCACCTCCAAATCTTCGAGTGTATGTAATGATATTTCAGGATAAGTTGGCGTTGCTTTGGGCACAGGACCTCTCTCGCCTACTATCAGCTCCATATCGTTGATACATATGTACTTGTTATCCAGCAGATAGTAAAGCGATTTCGCCCTTTGTACCGGCACCGAATCTCCGAAAGCGCTGTGGTCGCGGTAAAATGATGTCATGAGCTGAGCCCGCTCTGCCGAAATGCAGTATTCGGCAGCTATGCTTTGATTTCTAAGTTGTTGAATTCTTGGAGTCATATCAATACTGATGAAGATAAGTAATAGGAAGAAAATAATGTCGTAATTTTTGATAGCTATTTTGAAATGG
>CAYGJI010000072.1:0-16816 GCA_964350125.1 uncultured Paludibacter sp.
CCTTGGCTGACCAGCTAGCTGCACCATTAATCACTATTTTTGTGTAAGCACTGTTGAAGAAAGTAGGGGTCAGACATGCCATGTAGTATTTCACCGGCCATAAAAGTTGCGTAGCTACAGGGTTCATATTTGCATCCACATTATATACAGGGGTTTTAAATACTCCGGTAGAGAATGTAGAAGAAGTTACTGTACCATCAACGCCGGAATGAGCTGCCAAACCCGTCCCTTCATTTGTAAGTTGTTCAGCATCAATATTGATGATAGGATACCATTCCGATTGTGTCCAACCTGCGTTATTTGTATAGTAAATTTGGTTGGCATCGGCAGCACAGGTTTCATACTGTGCCATAGCCTGAATGCTCAAAAGCATTACCAGGGCTACCAGAGTAATTGTTTTTTTCATAAATACTTAATTTAATGTATTGTTTCGTGTATGTTATGACGCTGCATAGATATGACTGTACTCAAATTCATTTACTGAATTTGGGCTTTAATCACGAAAAAATTTAAAATGCTGTTTTTTATTGTAAGCATAAACCTGAAGAATATAGCTTCCTCCCGGGATGTCTTTCACATCTATCATGTCTGTATCCGCGATATTGAAAGTTCTCAGTCTGACACCACTCAAACTAATCACATAGGCACGCATCACTGGTTCGTCGGTTTGCAAATAGATCATTCCCGAGGTTACACTTGGAAAAACTCTCAAGCCACGAATTTCCAATTCAGGAACAGAGGTAGCAAATTTCAGTTCGATAAATTCGCTTACAAGACTGTTAAGATAAACTTCCAGCACAGTATATCCCGAAACCGTGACCAAATTACGATCATCGGGATTATTGGGGTTCAGGCCATTGGCTGTTTCCCATGCATCATCCATTCCGTCGTTGTCAGCGTCGGTAATGGTGTTGTATGTATTGTATTCGGGATAACCCCCAACAACCGACGGATTATCGATAATGCCCTTTGTCTGATTAAAAAATGGATTGGAGGTAGATGTGCCGATTCCTGTAGCAGTTCCGGTTCTCACTTCATTAACAATTCTTCGATCAACAGTATCGCGTGGGAACGCACCTGCTTTTGCCAACACACTTTCGTAGGCTTGTTGCGCTGTTTCTACTTTGACAGGATACAAGGTTGGGAAAATGGTATCGGAACGTAATGCTGCTGCGGAAATCCCTCTCGAAACATATGCACTGGCATCTAATCCGAGGTAGTTGTTTTCGTTTTTGTCTGTGTTAGCAGAACCCTCCATGAAGTTTCCGGTCATATACCACAACGCTATCTGATCCACCCTTTGTGCTGAAGCAAATGACGACCCAACAAAGAATGACGAGCTCGCTCCCGGTCGTGCAGGTCCCGGTTTGTAATAATTGTTGATAAAATTGACCCTGTGCCAACGGGGAAAGAGTGTGGTTCCGCCCACAATATCAGCCCCATAAGCTGAATTTGATTTGCCCCAGTTATAATTTACATTGTTGATATAGTCCATCAATACACGAGCATCATTACTTCGTGCCCCGTTGAAGCGGGGAGTGCGGTTATTGTGATGAGCCAGCAAATTGTGATGGTATGTTGCCGTTTGACCGCCCCACTGTGAGCCATAGCTCCTGGCTCCTTTAAGGTGGCCGGCATCAAACAGACCTTCGTGAAGAATACACCATTGCACGGTGCTCAGGGTGTTGTCGTACATGGTCATATTTTCTTCTCCCGACCATCCAAATGTACAATGATCGATGATGAAATTGGACGCATTTTCAATACCTATTGAACCTCCGGCAATAAAGGCTGTATCGCCGCGCAGACCAATTCTCATGCGTAAATGGCGCATTATTAGATGGTTGCAACCACCCATATTCACTTTGCCCCCACGTATAACAATGCCATCGCCGGGTGCCGTTTGTCCTGCGATAGTCAGGAAATCGCGTTTTATGCGTAAATCTGATTTTAAAGTGATAACACCCGATGTGCGAAATACGATTGTCAGAGGCTGACCCGGAAATTGCGAAGCAGCCCAACGAAGCGAACCAACAACCGGAGTCTCTGTTGTCAGATAATCCTGGATATTGGTAACCGCAACAACCTGTCCACCTCTGCCACCCCTGGCATACATGCCATAACCCTCTGCAGTTGGAAATGCGGGTACCTGTAGTTGTGAAAATGTTATTAAACTGACAGCAAAAAACAAGATTGTGAGTCCTAAAGATTTGTTAATCATCATATTTTTTTTTTTATAATGCAAAGTTAGTTTGTATTGTTGACTTCAGAGTATGTTAAAATGACCAATTGTGTGTAATTTTAACTTTTCCGCTGAATTTCTGTCCCAAATTATCGGTGATCTTTAGTAGAAAAAACCCGGATTGCTGGTCACTCATATCGAGTTTACTTACCAATCCTTTCGTTTCACTGAAAAGCTTTCCTGATAAATCGTAGATGCTGCAATAAGATGGGGAGTTGAAATAAATGGTTTTTCCGATGATTTGAAAAAGTGAATTTGTCTGAGCTGTTTCAGTGTTAGTAATTACAGCAGCTTCGCCCAACTGCCCGGCGGGCCCAACGCTCTTCACTGTATAAACTCCCTCCAACCCGCCGGCAGGTGTGTAGTGCGTGTTGGTGGTTTGTCCGACGTACTGTCCGCCGCGCAACACTACATAACCTGCTGCGGTCTCCACAGCCTCCCACTCCAGCGTATTGCCGTTGGTGCGCAGATTGGCCGGTGCTGCCGGTGCCACACACAGTGCTTCGGGATTGAAAACTGTGGATGATACGCGCGCATAAACAGCCTGCGTTGTAAAATGGGTATTCACATCCTGCTCGGGCAACTGAAAACTCCAGCTCGCCCGCTGTGTTATATTCGCCGGATTACCGTTGCTGTCGAGGCTGCGGAACTCCGCAAAACTCGAGCTGGTTTCGTTGCCGTTCCAGCCCACCCATCCCACCGGATGAATATGACTTCCGAGGCGGCAATTCAGGTAAAAAGACCCTGCACTGACATTCCATGGCCTGCCAAGGAAGTAAGAGTTGTTGGCTACTCCCTGAGCAGCAGTAATGTTGCAGTTGCGGAAAATAAAACCGAGTCGCAGAAATTTATCAATTGCCGTTTGTGCCCTCGGAATGGTAAAAGCCGCATCTTCAGGAGCGGTAATGTATCCACCTCCGGGCAGACAATGAATTGTGCAATCGTCGAAAAACAAAACGCCACCGGCATAAATAAAATCCACCGTTCCTTCAATCCAGCAGTTTTTGAAGTATCCGCGTGTACCTTTTTTAGATCGGTAGGTATCCTGAAATCCTTTCAGTTTTACATTTTTGAAGGTCTGGCGATCGGCACCGGTGTACAAAGCCTCTGCCTGTCCGTTGCCCGACGAAGTGTTCCGGATAGTAATGTTTTCAGCATAGAAATCGGTGGCATAAACCTGAAAAGTAACCACCTGCAGGAATGTGAGTCCGTTGCTGCTGTTGCGGAATTTATCTCCGGTGATGATTACACTGTCGGGATGTTCGCCGATTAAACTGATTTTTTTCAGCGAAGCTGTGGTGTTGGTTCCAATAGAAATTTGTTCGTTATAAACGCCTTTACGAATAAAAATGCGGCTCAGTTCATTATCCGGACAATCATTGATGGCCGACTGCAAAGTAGTATGTGTACCACTACCATCGGGCGAAACAACGAAGCGGAAGGGTTGTCCCTCCAGCTTCGTTGTTAATGCTGAGTTTATCAAAAGAAACACGATAATGAACCTGATTTTTTGTATCATCTATTCGAAAGGATTGAATACTCCGTTAGGCCAGCCCATGGTTTGGGTCAGGGCCGGACTGCGTGTCAGGATATTCTGCGGAATATCAAAGAAATTGTAGCTGCGGTCGATTTTGTCGGCCAGTTCCTCTGGTGTGTGGTAGGTTTTATACGCAATGCTACGTACCAGCGGACCAGACGATCTGAGAGTCATGCTGAAGTACTTAAAAACGCTGTCGAGCGGCAAGTCATTGCGAATAGCATTAAAATTGGTCGCTGTGATGCCACTCAGGGCAAAGGTATAACCCGAACCACTTTTCTTCCAAAGGTTCAATTTCAGCATTTTGGTACCCAAATCGCGGGTAAACATATTGCGGCGGCGCAAATCCCAAAAACGTTTGCCTTCAAAAGCAAGTTCAACCCGTCTCTCGTTCATCACAATTTCGATGATGGAATATCCGGGGCTCGATTTCAAACCAAACATGCCATCGGTACCGGGCTCGATGCCGGCGCGCCGACGTATCTGTATCAGGCAGTCGTAACCTACAGCCGATTCTGAACCCTGAAACTCGAACGCTGCTTCAGCTAAGTTGAGCAATACTTCGGCATAACGCAGCTCAATCCAGTCGGTGTGCGTCCGGGCCATATCAGCTCCGGTAATGGCGGGATTCACATATTTACGGCAGTAGAAACCAGTAGTAGAGGTGCGGTCGGTTCCTGCAATTTCGCCACCGGTGTATGTCCATTGCCTGCGTTGTGCATTTCCTTCGAGCGGAAAATAACAGCCATTGAAAGCTATGGTGGCATAAAATCTTGGGTCGCGGTTCTGATAATATTTGCGAATATCAGTATTTCCCGTAAAATTGGTCAGGCGGTTCGAAGCCTGTGCCGTATTGGAATAAGCCAGGGTGCCGTTTCTCATCGGAAAAGCCGCAACCAGGTCCCACGACGGAAGGTTCGACGGTCTGCTGGTGTTGTTGGTTACATCTACGGGACGAACGCTGTTTTCATAGCCATGAAATTTCTGTGATTGTAAAAATGGAGTTACAATAATTGCTTCTCTGTTTCCACCTGAGCGTTTGGTGATGAAAATCCTGTTGAAATCGACAGCCACCGGCCATTGTGCAGTCACAGGAACTGTAATGTCGGTCATCAGCGCATATCCATCGGCCAGACACATATCGCGTGCAGCCAGATTGGCTTCGTAAGCATCCTTCCAGCGATTGATGTCGTTGGTAGGGTTAAACTGCGGACTGGCCCAGAACAGCAGAATACGTCCTTTCATAGCTGCTGCTCCAGCCCTGGTAATGCGGGCATACTCATCTAATGGCCAAACAGCCGGTAAATGGGTGATGGCCGAATCGAGGTCGGCTCTCATGAAAGCGATGCATTCCGATGTTTTATGGCGGGGAGCATTTTTAATGATGTCGGCACTCAAATAATCGACCACATCCCGCATATAGGGAACTCCACCGTAAATTTTTACCATTTTCCAGTGCTGATACGCCCGGAAGAAATACAACTGCCCCAGGGTTCTGCGTTTCGCATCTGCCGGCATTTGTGATGTTTTCATCGCTTCGAAAGCAATGTTTATATAACGGATAGACTGATAGGTAGCGGCCGAAAACATACCTGCGCTTCCCTCCTCCAGGGTTCCCAGCAATAGTCTGGAGCCCATTCCGTCGGTCTCATCGGAAAGGGCAGCCAGCGAGCCATCGCCCACAGGACTCTCGCCACCAAATCCCGGCATACAAAGGGTGTAGATGTTGTTAATATACAACTTAGCTGAATTTTCATTATCCCAGATGGCCGGGTTGATGGCCGATTCGTCCTTAATGTCAAGAAAGTCGCTGCATGCTGAAAACATGAAAGGAAGAAGTGCTAAGATAATTGTGTTTTTGATTGTCTTCATAATGGTAGCTGATTAGAAATTGAGGTTGATACCAAGGTTATACGAACGAATGGAAGGATAGTCGGACCAGAATCCAACGCTTGCATCTTTATAAGGATAAGGATTGATGAGTGTTAGTATGTTGGTACCCGAAAAAAACACCCTCATCTGATCGATACCAACCGGTTTGCTGAATTCGGCAGGCAGGTTGTACGAAATATTGAGTGAACGCAAACGAAGGTTGTGTCCGTCGCGCATCCAAAAAGTGGAACGCTGATTGCGTAAGCTGTTGGTATCCAGGCGTGGATATTTAGAGTTGATGTTTGATTCAGTCCAGTAATTACCATACCATTCGCGCAATTGATTCGATTGTATGGAAAGAAATTCTCCTGTGCGGCCACCTCCGGAAGCATTTTCGTACCAACCTTTATCAAACACTACATCATTGCCGAACTCCCCACTGAAGACAGCATCCATTTTCAGGCTTTTCCATGTAAAGCCCAGTGTAAAGCCATAAGCAAAAGGAGGATTGTCGTATTTGCTGATAATGCGACGGTCGTCGGTGGTAATATTGCCATCGGGTGCACCATCAATCCACTTGCCATTGGAGTCCTGATAACGGGCACTTCCAACATCATTAAACATGAGCATCCCCGGTCTCAAATCCGCCTCCGGAATGCCAAGTACTGTGATAGTGCTGTATCGTGGATTGCCCTGGTCGTCGATCGGAATATTTTGTTTCAGTGCTGCAATCCATGCATCGAGCTCTGCCTGAGTGCGCGCAATACCTTGGCTGAAATATCCTACTTCGCCTCCGCGGATACGTCCCAATTCATCTTCCCAGGTGCCTACCACTCCGGGATTCTGCGATTTCTGAATCACTTTGTTGGTGGCATAGGCTAAATTTCCTTTGATGGTCACCGACCAGTCTTTGTTAATCTTTTTGTTATAAGCCAGTTCGAGTTCCCCTCCCCACGAATCCTGAATTCCTTTGTTGAGTCGGGGCGTGGCAGCATTGATACCTGCCGATTGCGGAAATTCACTCTTGAAATCATCCAGGATATCGAAGGTATGTCGATAGAAGCCATCCATAGCAACCGATAAATCTCCGAAAAGCCTGAAGTCGATCCCTGCATTCCACGAATCAGTTTTCTCCCAGGTCGAATTCATCACTACCAATCCTTCCATGGTTGGATGAAGCACTGAAGTAAGTGCTGCACCACCAATATAGGCGCCACCCGATGTGGTTCCATAACTGCTTCTCCATTGATTGATGGTTGCACGGTCGCTGCCAAGTCTTCCATACGAACCTCTCAGCTTGAGATTATCCATGAAGGAAATATTGTCTTTGAAAAACGCTTCTTCCGAGATTCTCCATCCTGCTGAAATTGAAGGAAATAAACCCCAGCGATATCCCGGAGCAAAATTCGTGGATGCTTCGTATCGGGCAGCACTTTCGATGAAATATTTATCATCGAAATTGTAATTGAAACGTCCGATAAAAGACTGGCGGCGCGATTTGTTGTTGATGGCCGAACTGTTGGTTTGTCCATCCTGGCTGTAACCTGCCATCACTTCATAATTTTCGATAATCACATTCTGGCGCGACAAACTCATGTTTTCACCTCCACTTTCCGAAACTTCGAATACCAACATCGATGATAAACTGTGTTTGCCAAATCGGTTGTTATACGATATCTGTGGATTTATCTGATAAGAGTAGGAATTCGACGCAGACTGTTGAATTCTGTCTGCGTTGGTGATTCTGCGTTGGTATTGTGTGTGATCAACCGGATATTGTACCTCGGAAAGCAAATAGCTGTTTTGTGTTTCACCGAGTGGTATAAAGTTATAAACGAAGTAGGGTTTCGACAGTTGTTTGCCAAATGAAGCACCCTGATTGAAATTACCGGTAAACTGCAACTTCAACCCTTTTACCCTCTGTACGTCATATTCAATCGATAGTCCTGCTGAAACATCATTGGATTTGTTACGGCGATATGATCCCGAGTTCATGATTTCGAGCGGATGTGAACCGTTCGAAGGAATGGAATTACCTACAGGAAGGCCATTGATATAGGCCGGAATAAACATGGGTGCGCGCGCCAGATCGCTGAAGGTTCCATACATGCGGTCGGGTTCAACATCGCGCTGGTTAAGAGGCGACTCGGTGTTTTTATTGTTGAAACTCATATTGATGCTGGCCTTCAGGTTTTTAGCGAGCTTCGTATCGACTCCCATCCTGAATCCGTAACGATTCATATTCAGGTTTGAAAAATTTCCATCGGCCCACATATACGATGCCCCCACAAAATAGCGAATGTCTTCGGTACCCCCACTGATATTGAGGGTATGACGCATGTTGTACGAATCCTTCCATCCCATTTCGAGCCAATTGTAATTGAGGTTACGCATGGTTTGTAGTTCCTGATCGGTGAATAATTTTCTATTGGAAGGATCAACCCCCTGGTAGGTAATCTGCTGTTGCCAAAGGTCGTTCAATGATCTCCCCTGTTCGTAGGCACTCATCATCACCGGCATATGTACGCCAATATTTGCTCCCATTGAACTCGAATAGCTGACTTTCGGTTTTCCAACATTTCCACGCTTGGTGGTGGCAATCACAACTCCTCCGGAGCCACGAACACCATAAATGGCCGCTGCTGCATCTTTGAGAATGGATACATTTTCAATTTCAGATGGGTCGAGCCGGTTAAATGTTTCCTGATCGCGGATAAACCCATCGATAACGAATAAGGGAGGCTCTGAATTCCATGATCCGTTGATACGAATACTGATGGTGGATGTGCCTACAGGGTTGCCAGTCGATTCACTTACTCTTACACCGGGCATGGTTCCCATCAGTACCGACGAGAGGTTGGGCGCAGAAATATCAGAAACTTCCTTCATGTCGATGTTGGCCACAGCACCTGTGAGGTTGGCACGTTTCACTGCTCCGTAACCCACCACCACTACTTCATCAAGTTTGGCTAAATCCTCGGCCAGGGTGATGGTCAGATTGGTACTGCTTACCCGTACTTTCTGTGCTGCGTAACCAATATAAGAAATGCTCAGGGTTGAATTTAGCGGTGCGTTAATGCTGAACTTTCCGTTGAGGTCAGTTACTGTTCCGGTTTTGGTGCCTTCCAGCATTACACTGGCTCCGATTACCGCCATGTTCGCCTCGTCGGTTACTGTCCCGCGAACAGTGACCGGAGTTGCGCCGGTTGCCGGCTGGGTTCTCGTTTGTGCCACTGTTGAAAATGGGAGCCATAATGCCAGAAGCAGCATCAGCGTCCATCCCTTGTTAAATTCGAATTGTTTGTGATAATTCATGATTTGTATGCGATTTAAATTAATCCTTTGATATTTTTATGCCATCTGTTACTTCGGCTGAAAAATTTGTTTCAGATATTGAACGTTTTCACTGAAATTGCCTTTTACATTGCGCACATCATCTTTGTTTCGCGAACGTTCAACGACCAACCAGCCACACCAGCCAATCTCATGAAGTACTTTTTTTACTTCCTTCAAATCAAGACGATTATTGTTGGGTAATGTAACACCATCGGTGTCGGTGGCATGTATCATGCAAATGCGGTCTTTGCCCAGTATGCGCAGTTCGCTGTAAATATCGCGACCTGCTTCTAATGGATTCTGAAAGTTGAAATATATTTTAATTCCTTTGGAGTTGATTTCTTTCAGCAGCTTCACCTCTTCGGATGCAGGAAGCGAAGTCTCAATACCTATCACGACCCCGGCTTTCGCAGCCATTTTTCCGGCTACTTTGAGTCGTTTTATCAATTCCGGCCTCAACTCAGGAGTTTTTTTCAAATCGGCCTGAACGCCCAAAGGAAGAAAGGCCACCTTTGCCCCGAAAAGTTTCATAGTAGCGATGCAATCTTCAATAAGATAGCGGTAATTGTGATGATTTACAAAGGATTGCGCATAAAAACCCGACATGGCCACCGATGAAACCCGGATGCCTGTCTCGGCCGATTTTTGTAGAAACATTTGCTGAAAATGAGGGTCACGCAATTTGTTGTCGAATGAGTCGCGTTTGCCGAGCGAACCCATGTCGAGTTCCAGCCCGTCGCTGCCAATTTGTTTAGCCAACTCAAAAGCGCCAATTTTCTGCCGCTTCAGAATCATCCAGTCGCATACAGCAATCTGAAAACAGTTTTCGCTTCTACCTGCAAACTTTTTGCTGTCAGCCTCTGTTCCTGCAACAGGGTTATGGCCTGCCAGGAGGGCTATGATGAATAATATTATCAACCTTTTCATTCTGAATAAGCACTTTTTCAACACAAGTCAGACGATTAGGAGGCTCAAATGTAATCATATCTTTTGATAAATGATTTTATTTTGCTATTTTCGCAAAGCAAGAAAAAAACGCAAATTTATGAGATTATATAAGGTTTTGGTGCTGTTTTCGGTTACAATGCTCCTGTTTTCGTGTAGCAACTCCCGATGGTTGGTTACTTCAATACAGGGAAAGCGTATTCCGCTCGATGTTACGACCGAAAAAATAGCTGATGAAAAAATGGCTGCGATGATACAACCTTACAAGGAATTGCTCGATGATGAGATGAACGAAGTAATTGGTTATGCACCACAGGCCATGCGGGCTCACGGACCTGAAAGTTTGTTGTCGAACTTTACAGCTGATGTATATCGTATTACTGCTTCGAAATATTTGAATCAGCCTGTTGATATGGCCATTGTAAACCGCGGAGGTTTGCGTACTCAGATTTCAGCCGGAAATGTAACAGTGGGTAGGGTGTTTGAACTTATGCCTTTCGAAAACGAACTGGTGGTGTTGTGGCTGCGGGGTTCGGATCTCGAAGCGCTGCTCCACTTCTTCGCTTCGGTCAATGGCGAAGGTGTGTCGGGAATCAGGATGGGTATCAGCAACGGAAAGGCTGTGAATATCATGGTTGGTGGTGATAACATCAAATCCGACAAACTGTATTCGATTGCTACCAACAATTATCTGGCCGAGGGAAACGACGGCATGAAACAACTGAAGCTCGCAGCAAAGAGTGAAAATACGGGGATCAAAGTGCGCGACATGCTCATGAACCACATCCGCAGTTTAACTGCTGCCGGCAAAAATGTAACATCGGCACTTGATGGAAGAGTGGCTGTCGTGCCTTAAGTAAATAAATATTTATAAAAAGCTAATAATGAGAAAGATATCCGCAATTTCCATCTTGTTGGTTTTACCTTTTGCGTTGCTGCTTGCTCAGCAAAAGGTAAAACTTGTTATATTGCACACCAACGATTCGCACAGTCAGATAGAGCCTACAGCCCCCAATGCATTGCGCAACCCCGACATGGGTGGTTATGCCCGCAGAGCCGGTGTTGTTAAACAGATACGCAGCGAAGAAGAGCATGTTTTGCTGGTCGATGCCGGAGATTTTCTGCAGGGTACGCCATATTTCAATTTTTTCGGAGGTCGTCTGGAACTCAAGGGCTACAATTTCATGCAATACGATGCTGTTACATTAGGTAATCATGAGTTCGATAACGGCATGGATTCTCTGGCCATGCTCCTCGATAAAGCGCAGTTCCCGGTAATTGTCTCCAATTATACTGTAAAGGGTTCGCTCATCGAAAGGAAAGTAAAACCCTGGAAAGTGATACAAAAAGGCGGTGTGCGTATTGGTATCATGGGCCTGGGTGTCGATCCGGCAGGGCTGGTAATGTCGGCCAATCACCGTGGTGTTACCTACAAAGACCCGATAGAAACCGCTCGTTCGGTGTCTGAAATGCTTAAAAAGAAGAAGAAATGCGATATCGTCATCTGCCTTTCCCATCTGGGTTCCGATTCAACATCGCTCAATGTCAATGATTTTCAGATAGCGAGGCAGACAACTCATATCGATGTGATTATCGGAGGACATTCACACTCGATGCTCGAGAATGTGAAAACTACAAATGCAGCCGGACAACCGGTGATTGTGGCTCAAATGGGCCGAAGCGCACTCTATCTCGGCCGAATTGATGTGTGGTTCGAACAAAAAAATAGCAAGTCAGCGGGATTTTTCACTACCTTTGCAAACCGAATCTTCAAAAAAGACTGAAAGGAAATGCTTAAACAGTCGTTAGAACAGAAATTACAACAGAAACTGTCGCCTGCACAGATACAAGTTATCAAAATGCTCGAGTTGCCTATGCTCGAGCTGGAGGAGCGTATCCGGCAGGAGCTTGAGGAAAACCCCGCGCTTGAAGAAGGCCGCGAGGAAAAAGATGAGGATAGCTTTGACGAGAACGATCTCAACGATGATCGAGGAAATAACGACGACATGGACCTCGACGATTACATGATGGACGACGATATACCGGATTACCGCCTCCGTGTAAACAATACATCTAAAGATGACAAGCATGAAGACATCCCGTTTTCTATAGGAACTACTTTTCATGAATATCTGACCGGACAACTTGGATTCCAGGATATTACTGAACACCAACGCCTGTTAGCCGAATATGTGATAGGCAATATCGACGAAGAAGGATACTTGCGCCGTACTGTTGAATCGATGGTGGATGATGTGGTTTTTCATGCCGGAGTAACCACCACCGATAATGAAATGCAACAAATCGTGGAGCTGATTCAGGAGTTTGACCCGGCAGGAGTAGCTGCAACAACCCTGCAGGAATGCCTGCGCCTGCAACTTGAACGTAAAACCTATTCGCCCAAAACCGATTTAGCCCTGCGCATTGTGAATGAGTATTTCTATGAGTTTACGCGCAAACATTACGACCGTATCCGCAAAAACCTGAATATCAGCGAAGATATGCTCAAAGAAGCTGTATCTGAAATAGCGCATCTCAATCCAAAACCAGGCAATGCCTGGAGTGGAAACCTGCTCGAAAAATCGATGACGGTGATTGTGCCCGATTTTATTCTCGAAAACGAAAACGGCAAATTAATAGTGCACCTGAACAACAGTAATGTGCCGGAACTGAAGGTGAGTACCACTTACAACGAACTGTTTCATGAATACAACGACCGCAAGGCTGACGGCAGCCAGAACCAAAGTCTGAAAGATGCTGTTACTTTTGCCAAACAAAAAATCGATTCGGCGCGCTGGTTTATCGACGCTATCAAACAAAGACACCAAACACTGTTGGTGACCATGCAAACTATAGTCGATTTTCAGCGTTCATTTTTTATCGAAGGCGACGACACCTATCTTAAGCCAATGATCCTGAAAGATATAGCAGATATTACAAGCTTAGATATCTCGACCATTTCGAGGGTTAGCAACAGCAAATATATCCAAACCGAATGGGGTGTTTATCCGGTGAAATATTTCTTTTCCGAGTCGCTTACCAACGATATGGGCGAGGAGGTTTCGACACGTGAAATTAAAAAGATTTTGCAGGATTGCATCGAAGGAGAAGACAAACGCCGACCACTGAACGACGATGCGCTGGCCGACGTGCTTAAAACCAAAGGTTACAACATAGCCCGCCGCACTGTAGCCAAATACCGCGAACAATTAAATGTCCCCGTAGCCCGACTGCGAAAAGAATTATAAATACAATGATAAAATTTTACAAAATAGTGTCCTTTGTGCTGCAACCGCTGCTAATGCCTACTTTCGGGATGATAATCCTGCTTTTTGCCGATATGTCGTTGTATTACACCGGCATCTGGAAATGGATGGCCGTGGTGGGGACCTTCCTGTTTACAGCACTACTTCCGGCAACTCCCATCCTTTTTATGATGAAGACGGGTCATATCAAAGACCTCTATATCTCCAAAAAGGAACAACGCACCATCCCCTACTTGTTTTCGTTGCTCGCCTATACTTTCTGGACCGTCTTTTTGTGGCGCATCCTGCACATGCCATCGTTTGTGGTGATGATGGCCATGGGCTCAACACTGTCAATTATTATTATCACACTGATAAATACCAAATGGAAGATAAGCGCACATCTTTCCGGTATTGGTGGTTTAACCGGTGGTGTGTTTGCTTATTGTTATGTAATCGGCGTAAATCCGCTGCCTTTTCTGGTGGTGATGCTGTCGCTTTCGGCCCTCACAGCCTTGTCGCGTATCGAACTGAAAGCACATACACCCGGACAAACAATGGCAGGCTTCACCCTCGGGTTTCTGATGGTGTTTTTGCCGGCGGTACTTATTTAACAGTAAGCGGAAAGGAGTAAGCAGAAAGCAGAAAGCATTGAGTGACAAGCTTTTCAGCCAACAGATTTGTTCTGACTTCCATTACTTCCCTGACTTCAATTTTTTCAATATCATCAAAAATTCAATAACTTCTATAAATAAATTATGATTACACAAGACCAGCTCAAAGACGTGTTGGAGCGCGGGGACGCGCTGAGGAGGTACCTTTGACGTCGATTCAAAGTTAATTCAGATCGAGGAAGAGGAACTCCGCACACAGGCACCCGGATTCTGGGACGATGCCAAAGCCGCCGAAACGCAGATGCGCAAGGTGAAAGAACTCCGCAAATGGGTGGAGGGTTACAATGATGTGAAAGCTGCTGTCGATGAGTTGCAGCTGGCTTATGATTTCTACCGGGAAGAGGCCGTGACCGAGGGGGAGGTGGATGCTGCTTATCAGCTCGCACTAACGCTTGTCGAGGCTCTTGAGTTGCAGAATATGCTTTCCCGCGAAGAGGATAAGCTCGGCGCTGTGATTAAAATTGTTGCGGGAGCAGGGGGCACCGAGGCTCAGGACTGGGCCGATATGTTGTTCCGCATGTATCAGCGATGGTCCGAAAGGCAGGGCTATAAGTGCGAAGTGACAAACTATCAGGAAGGTGATGAGGCTGGTATCAAAACTGTTACCATGCAGATTGACGGCGAAATGGCCTACGGCTATCTGAAATCGGAAAATGGCGTGCATCGTTTAGTGCGCGTGTCGCCTTTCAATGCACAGGGAAAACGTATGACTTCATTCAGCTCTGTGTTTGTAGTGCCTCTGGTCGATGATAGTATCGAAATCGACATCAACCAGGGAAACCTGAGTTGGGACACTTTCAGGTCGGGAGGAGCAGGCGGACAAAACGTGAACAAAGTGGAAACAGGTGTGCGCCTGTACTATAAGTTCATCAACCCGGTAACCAATGAACCCGATGAGATTATCATCGAAAATACCGAAAGCCGTTCTCAATTCGGGAACAAAGACAATGCGCTTCGACTCCTCAAATCACAACTCTACGAACTCGAACTCGAAAAACGCCGTGCAGCGGTGGCTAAGGCTGAAGCCGGAAAACGAAAAATTGAGTGGGGTTCGCAAATCCGTAGTTATGTGTTCGACGACCGCCGTGTGAAGGACCACCGGACCAACTACCAGACTTCTAACGTGAATGCCGTAATGGATGGTGATATCGATGCCTTCATCAAAGCATACCTGATGGAGTTTGCGGATTGATAAGGTATTTGAAAATGCTTCTCGGATGCATCAATAACAAATACAAATTCCCCGCGTCCCGGGGGAGAGGAGTTAGGGGTGATGTTATTGCTGATTTTGGACCATACCGTCAGCCTTTGAACAACTTCGAAAAGGCTCGCGGTATGGTTGTTTCAAAACGCACCTTCTGTAATGTTACCGGATGGATAAACTCCAGCACCCGGGCATGCAAAGCCATGCGTCCCAGCATGTTGAGTTCAGATCCGTACTTTTTATCGCCCACTATCGGATGGCCGATCGACTCCAAATGTACCCTGATCTGATTCTTGCGACCAGTCTCTAATTCAAGCTCCAGCAGCGAAAAATGATCATCCGATTTCAAACAGCGGTAATGGGTCACCGCCTTCTGTCCTCCATCGTCACGATTGGATGAGTGAATCTTCAACGATTTCTCGTTTTCTGAAAGCCAGCTTTCAATGGTGTCCTTCTGTTTTTCAACCTTGCCCTCCACTACTGCATTGTAGATGCGACTGGTTACCACCCGATGCCAGTTTTCCTGCATCCGAAGCTGTATATCCCTGCTCTTGGCAAAAACCAGCACGCCCGACGTTTCGCGATCGAGACGGTGTACTACGTAAATACGGTTCGACGATGAACTCTTCTGCACATAGCTTTTCAGGATCGAAAAAGCAGTTGTTTCATCCTGATGTTGGGTAATTACCGTAAGTAATCCCTCCTTTTTCTCTACCACTATCAGGTCTTTATCCTCGAAAATAATGCGGAGTTTGGGATGCTTCAGGTCAATATTTCCGCCCGAACTCATCACTTCCACTTCATCACCGACCTTCAGTATGTAATTAAACGGCGTTGTTATCTTTCCATTCACCATCACCTGCCGGTGCGATAGCAGCGATTTAACACCTGTGCGACTCATTCCGCCCATTTTCGCCTGCAGAAAGGCCATGAGTTCACTCTCTGCCGTTACCCGAAGGCGGGTCGAACGGGGAGGAGCGGGTTTCTTTTGAAATTGCTTCATTTTTAGTATTCATTTTTTGCTGATGCAGGGGAACAAAACCTTTCTCTTCGTTGCAGCCATTATTGCAACGACAACCAGTAATTTGAATATTCTCATATTCTGATTTTGAATAATTGACTATGCGCCCAAAGCTTTCAGTGCTTCATAAATCAGAAAAGCCGGCCATACAATGGCTTTCAGAAATCCCAGTACTCCGGCCCAAAACGAACCGGCAGCCGAAATGAAATAGATGGCAGCACCAATAAAGCCCAGCCCATAAACAGCACCACTTGAAGCAGTTGCCTGATGTTTGCCTTTGCAGCAGTTGTTTTCATTTTCCATATTTGCAAAATATAAGATGGAATGTAAATGATAAAATAATGCAGGAATATTGGTTAAATATTCAGTATGCAAATGTAGTGTTTTAATTCTGTTTCTGATCTGTAATTGTTTTTAAATTTCATGCAGGAAGAAAAGAAAATTTCACCCCTGAACGCAGAGAAAATTTCACTACAAAGGCGCAAAGGTTTCAAAAAGTAATGATCCAAGGGAAATGCCGGCAAAAATGCCAACGATGCCGGAGTCGGCAGGCGATGTGCAATTTGATTGTTACTACAAACAAATCAGGGCTATGCCAATCAAAAAAATGCGATTCGTATCTGATGTTGTAAATTGAGCAGCGTAGCAGTGATGTTTTTGGATTTCACCAATTTTGATATCTTTGTACACGCTTTCAATTTCTTACAACCAAATAATCTTCAAAAATCGGAATTATATTT
>CAYGJI010000073.1:0-16768 GCA_964350125.1 uncultured Paludibacter sp.
TGTCGGGAACTTACAAGGTGGGAGTTACTGATCCTGCTTCGGATTTTGTGTCGCTAAAGGCAGCAGTTGATGCTGTCAATTTAAATGGCATCAGCGGAGATGTTCTTTTGGAAATCACATCCAGTTTAACAGAACCTGCAGATGTTAGTCTTGGTGTAAATACAGGAGGATTTAAGTTAACAATTAAACCTGCAGCAAATACAACACCAACAATTACCTTCCAGAATACTGGTGCTACGGTAAGTATTGACGGACATTTTGTGATTGGTTCTCCAAATGCCAACAGTACAAATCTGGTGGCAACTCACAATGTTGTTATCGATGGATCCAACACTGTAAATGGAACAACAAAAGATTTAACCATTATTGGAGCAGCATCAAATGTAGCACGTGCTGTTGTTCGGATTTTTGGTAATTGTGATGATATAACCATCAAGAATTGTATAATTACCGGTAAAAATACTAGCGGCACCAATAATGGATGTGTTCATGTAACAAATTTCAATGCTTCTGCTGTAAATTTTAATCCTGACAGATTAACTGTTGAGAATTGCACATTGACTAATGTTGATGGAAATGGTGCAGCATCATTCCATGTTTCAAATTCAGGAACTCCAACAGTTGGAATGACCGGCTTGAAGGTTCTGAACAATGTAATGTTTGGACGTGTACGTGCAATGTTTGTTTCGTACACTAATGATGGTGATATTATAGGAAATACAATATCTGAAATAAGTCAGACAGATCAGGGTTCGGCTGCAATAACGTTACAAACAAATTTTGGTACTGCAGGCACTTTCAATATTCTCAGGAATAAGATTACAGCCATTTCAACAATTAATAAAACATCAGGTGCAAACAATGGCGTAATTGGAATAGATAATCAGTGTATAACACCTAAAGTTGTAAATATTGTCAATAATATGATTTCTGGTTATGCTGTTGGCAATGCTGCAACAACAAACTCAAAATTATATGGCATTCGAAGCACTTCTACTTCCACATGTAATATATATCACAATACTATATTTATTCCTGAAATGACAGATATGACTTCTTTTGGAACATCGTTGATTGCAGGTATTGTCTTTGCAACTGCAGCAGCAACAGAAGCAGGTCCTGCAACCACAGGAGGAATCACAACTGTTAAGAATAATGTCATAATTTCAAATGAGTCAAGCATGAAAGTTTGGGCCATTCGACGTGTTGGTACAGGTGCAAATTTTGTTTCCGACAATAATGTATTCTATTCTTCTACACCAAATAATTTTGTTGGATTTTTCAACAATGCAGATGCCCAAAGCTTATCTAATTGGCAAATTGCCTCTAGTCAGGATGCAAATTCAAAGTTTGTTAACGTATCATTCGAAAACACAGCCGCAGGTGACTTGAGAATTGCAGGCGCATCTATTCAGGATGCTGAAATCTCGGTTCCTATGCTTGAGAGTGTTACTACGGACTTCTTTGGAGCTGCCCGGGCTGTTATTACTTATGCCGGAGCACATCAGTCAATAGGGCATTACACAACCGATATTAAGCAGCCGGTAGCTTCTCACCGCATCATGCGCACTTCAACCGGCGTAATGATTGAACTCGACCGCGAATCGGTGGTTGAAATCTACGGCATGAACGGCGTTTTGATTGATAAAACCAGTACTTCGGGTACTTACAGCCGCGATTTGAATCAGGGTGTTTATATTATCCGGATTGATGGACAGGCAACGAAGTTTTTGAGGTAATGGTATTTTGAGAATTAATTTTTTCGCCCTGTATGGTTTTAACTCATACAGGGCGATTTTTTTTATGTCCGGCACCTACGGCGCCGAAGTGGCGTGATAAATCACAATCGGGACCGGCGACATCCTTGTCGCCGATGGGCAGAATGCGATGAAATTCGGGCGAGATGAAGCACAATCGGGACCGGCGACATCCTTGTCGCCGATAGGCAAAACGCGATGAAGATTGTGAAATGTACCTCGCCATAATACATTGTTTTCCGGAGCGCTTTATTTCACAATACTGTTATCTTCAGTATTCTTCCTACTTTCAAGATACTGAACAAAATTAGTAACCGATATTTCGAGATTGCTTAATTCATCGTTAAAATTATCCTTAAATAAATCCCAGTTTTCGGCTCCGATTTCCTGGTATTGATCGTGTTTAGTATAGAGGATTTTTTTGCTATATTCGAGCTTATCAATATGATCCTGGTAAATTTGTCCGGATTCATTGGATGTAGCTGCTATTTTTGCTTTTAACTCCAGTATTTTATTTTCAGTCTGTAGTATTTTTGCTAACGCATCTTTTTCAAATTCCCTGATTGCACGTCTAAAGGCATTGTTGAAAGCATTTTTTGTTTCCACCACATCTTTTTGGGCTGCCTTCTGTTTTCCCTTTCCGGATTTGTCTTTTTTGGCTGGCGTACCTTTTTTATCCCCGATAAAACCGGTTACAACAATGTTTTGGTAATCAACATTGCCGGCGCTGTTCCTATTCCTATCTCTTTGCATCCCATTGGTTTTTATTTGATTTTTTATCCGGTTTTGCCTTTTTTATTTTGATGGTTGTCTGCTTAGGGTTATTGGTGGTCTTCACCCACACAGTACGACCATGGTTCCTTGGGTGTTCGGGGTTATTTTTCCTCCACCCAACATGTTTACCGTTGTCATGCCGGTGTACAACCAGGCAAGATGAGAAACTCATCAACATTCCGGTCACAAATATCATCCACATTAAAAATTTTAGTTTTCTCATAATATTGTTTTTACTAAGTTGAATATCGTCATTCACATATCCGGCGCATTTTTTAAGAATGATGCGCCGGATGCTGTATTTAAGAATTTGATTTTTTACAGTCAGTGCTTACTGATTTTTTCTGCAGGTTATTTTGCAGGTACTATATCAATCACCACTGTTCTGTTGTAGAAGCGTTCTTCGGGCAGTTTGTTAGCAAAAGGAGATGTTTCCTCGTCCATACCAAAAGCAAGCACTTCATACCTTACGCCTGTTTTACCTTGATCCGAAACTGCTTGCTGTAGTATTTTGTGTACTTCGCGTGCACGTTCTTCGGATAATTTCATGTTGTAGGCAATGCTTCCGATGATATCTGTATGGCCATGAATAATAACGGTTCCGTTGTTTTGAATTTTCGGTGCCACTACTTCGGTTAAGAATTTGGCATAGGCTGAAACTGCTTTTGAATTATCAAAATCGAACAAAATACTAAAGCGGATGGCATCTTCTACCGGCTTTTCGTTACGCACCAGGGTCAGACTGCTTTCTTTTCTGATGACAGTGCCATCAATTGCTTCTCCAATCATCACTACTTTGAATTTCCCTTCTTTACGATCACCCAAAATGGTGTTTCCTGAAATGCTTTCCTGTTCTCTGGTGTAAGGTCCAAATTTTTGTTTGATTCCTTTGTCGTCGGTTATTTCAACATTCCACATTTTCAGAGGTTCATTCTTTTCGGTTGAAGCGCTAAACAGCACCCTGCTATCCAACGGATCAGTTTGTATGGCATCAATTTGAAGCGGAGTAAGTAGGTCAGGGGCGTTGGTGATAATGTCGACCCTGCGGTCGCCTTCACGAAGAAGAGTCAGGTAACTGGTTCCGCCCGCCGTTTCGGAAGGAAGTATTGGCTTACTGCGGCCTTCTGTCGTAATTCTGGTCTGATTGATTTCGAAAACATCTACCAGGTAAGTTTTTACCGATTCAGCATAGGTTTTTCCCAAAACAGCTCCGTTGCCGGCCGACGCTCCTATGAGGGTAATCTTCGCCTCTGGATTCTCACGCATCCGGTCACCCAAAATGTTCAGGATGTTGTAATATGCTATCATCTGCCTTTTCGATCGCCCTTCCTGATTTATAGTACCCGCTTTTCGAAGTTGTTCGCTCTTGAATGTAAGTGCCTGTTTTTTCGATAGCTTAACATACCTGTCGGGAATTTTTGAAGATCCTTCTTCAAAGAAAATGTAGTCTCTGAGTGGGAACGACTCGCTGATATTCCGTTTTAAGGGCACTGTTATTGGTGCGCGGGTTATCAGGTTTATATTACTTCTGTCAGCAATGACCGGTTTGATTGTTTCTGCAACAATCACCTTTTCAGCAATGACTGGTTGTTGTGCTGTTTCCTGTACTTTTCCTTTACCGAATTTGAGTGCTACACCAACGCGAACCGTTGATAATGACCAGCTTTCAATATTACGTGGCGCTTGTCCAAAATAGGGATGGTACGACACAAAAGGAGATAGAGCCATTTGCCTGCGGCTGTTGATTTCAGAGAGTTGAATGTCATAACCTAAGCCAATATGGGTCGAAAACACATGCTGACGAACGTTGCTGAATTCACCTAAAGAAGTATTGAATAAATCGCCGTTGTTTTGATCGAAAGTAAAGGCGAATGATTTATTCAGGTTGTAGCCATATGCACCACCTAAGAAAAGGTACAGGTTGGAGGCAAACGGAGCAATACGGATGCTGGGTTGTATTGTTGCATAACTCAAGCCGGTTTTTAAATCTTCAGGACAATAGCAGGGCGATTCGACCTGATCGAAAGAGCCGCCACGGTTATCATAACCCATGTTCAGCATAAATCCCAACACACGTCCCGGATGGAACTCTAAAAGCAATGCGCCAAAACCGCCGACCCCAAAACCATTGTGAAATGCTGCAGGAGCCATCAGCGTTGCATTGAGCGTTTGTGTGGTACCTGTGTACATATTGAGATTGGCACCGCCGGTCACACCCATCCAAAATTTCGGATGAACTCTCTCAACTTCCTGTGCCTGTGTGGCAATTACGATACTCATAAGTATTAATGAGCTGAAAATGATTCTTCGTATCATGGTTGTTATTTTTTTGATTATTTTTTATTAAAATTTTTTCAAGTCAGTCAGTAAAATCCGGCGAAGGATGATGCTGACTGACTGAATTAACTATGGTTTTGTAACAGTGTTTGTATCCAGAGTAACCGCTCCAATCCTTGTCAGTGCCCGGCCGTTTAGCCTTGCGCCTGTGGTAAGCGTGATGGATTGATCGGCCAGTATATTACCAAAGAAGATGGAATTGGTACCCAGTGTTGCTGAGGTTCCCACCGACCAGTAAATGTTGCCGGCTTTGGCTCCACCTGCCAGCACAATGCTGGTTCCTGCGTCGGTAATGAGGGTTGAACCCATTTTAAATATCCATACTGAATTTGGATTTCCGCCTGCATCTAAAGTAAGGATACCATTAGCACCTGTACCCGATATGCCACTGGTGGAAGAGTTTACGTATAGTCCCGGTGCAAGTGTAAGACCTCCCAACTGTCCGGGTAAGGATATTGCATCCAATGACCGTCCCTGTGCATCGTTAAACGCATTAGTCAATGCATTTTTGGCTGCACCAACCAACAGATCAGCAACCGTATACAGCGTGCCGTTCACATTGCCGCTAAGCAAACCATTGATTGTAGCTGTTGGGAATGAACCCACATCGCCGGTGATAATGGTTGAAACACCCGTGTTTGTAACGCCCGAACCGGCCAGAATGGCAAAGTTGCCTGCTGAGCCCAAATCAACTCCCGGAGGTCCGGAAACGATGGTCGTAAAGTTTGCAACCAGGGTCCTGTTGTTACTGATGCCAAAAGTATAGCTTGCAGAGGTGGAAACCTGCACTCCTCCTTCAGTCCAACGGGCGAAAGCGAAACCGGGTTGCGGAGTTGCGTTTACTGTAACCGGACTGCCTGCATTAAACAAGCCCGCTCCGGTGGTACTGCCTGCATCGGCCGGTAATGAAGATAAACTAACCGTATACTGAACAATGGGGGTGAGTGTTGCAAAACTCCAGATTTTATCCTGAGCCAGCGCATTTCCGGCAATATCTTTGGCGTTTGTTGTGATGGTTGCAGTATACACTTTGTTCGCAATTAAACTGGCAGCGGGGGTAAATGTAGCTCTCACTCCGGCATAGGTTACTGTGCCTGCAACAAGGTTAGCACCCTGTTTAACAACGAATGTACTGCCATTGATGGAAGATGCATTCATGCCCGTACTAAAGTCTGCAGTAATAATTTTGTTAAGTGCTACATCCGATGCTCCATGAGCAGGATCTGTAATAACGACTATGGGTACGGCACCGGTATTAAAACTCCAGGTTGTGTCTTTGCGCATAATATTTCCCATCGGATCTTTTGCTGCCCGGGTGATTGTAGCTGAGTAAACCGTATTGGCACCCAGCAAGTCGGTGGGTGTGAAAGTAGCGGTCATGCCACTGTATGTTACAGCACCCGAAACCAGATTTCCGCTTTTTTTCACGACAAATGAGGTTTCATTGATGCTTGAAGGATCCATTGCTACGTTGAAAGTAGCTGTTACTAATTTGTTCGTCACAACATTGATAGCTCCGTTCAGGGGGCTGGTTAATGCCACTTCCGGACAAACGCCAACTACTTCACCGGTAAAGTCATCTTCTTTACATTGTGTAGTAAACAGCGCCAATAGTATCAGCAGGAAGCTCATTCTGAATAAGCCTGAAGCCCTTTTACACCTCAGCATAAAAGTTTTCATTTTTTCTGATAAAGTAATTTTGTTTTTCATTTGTTTTTTGATTTTTAATGAGAAATCTTTTTTTTGAATTGTTGCATGGTAAAAATCAATAGTTTACCTCTTGCAAAGGTGGGCTTTTATGAGCCTCCGAACGTTATAGAATATCATTTATTTGTTATATAATTCACTGAATTATAATAGAAAACCCGTTAGTCGAAATCAATCGAATAACGGGTTTTATTTCAAAGGGAGTAAATTTAGTTGATAGTAAATTTCCCGGTCTGTACTGTTGCGTTTAAGCGCAATATATGATAGAAGTAAATTCCTGCAGGAAAATTAACCGGAATCACTGTTGTTTGGCTGGTAAGTGTTTTATGATCAATCAGTTTTCCTATGGTGTTATATATTCTAATGCCTGCAGGGCTTACGCCTGAATCCTCATTCAAGACCACCACCAATGACTTGTTTGCCTGATTGTTTGCCAGTGACGCAAATTGTTTCTTGTCAGCCTTGTTGTCAGATATTGAAGTTGTTAACGTGTTGCAACCTGCAGTGATGGTAACAGTTGCCATATTGGTATTGATAGCACCGTTTGTCGTCAATGCCCTTCCTTCAAGAGTGCTTCCGAAATCCATTGAAATGGCTCCGTCTTTTGAGATGATAGTTCCTGCGAAGCTGGTATATTGGCCAAGACTAACAGCACCGTTAACTTTCCAGTAAACATTTTTGGCCTGTGCTCCGTTGGATAATATCACTTTCGAATTGATTGTGGTTGTGAGTGCTCCCGCAATATGAATAACGAATACTCCATCAGCATTTCCCTGAGCGTCCAAATAAAGATTTCCGGTAAGGATAGTAGCAGCATTCAGCAAATACACCTGTGCATTCAGGATCATGTTGTTCCCGAAAAGGGGAGGATTTGCCAGCAAAATATCATAAGCCAAACCATCCAGGTAACTATACACGATATTCAAATCATGGGCACTTGTTGCAGTAGAGATATCGGGAATAGGATGAATTTCGCCTACCACATTCAATGAGTTAAATCCGGTAACTGTTCCCAGATTGGTTCCAATATCGCCAGTTACAAAACTGTTGTTCTGATTGGTAATGTAACCATTGCCGGTAAACAGTGCATAGCATGCAGTTGTTCGCAAATCGGGTGCAACCACATTCATTTGAGATGAAATGTTGTTTACTGCGACTTTTTGTGCTGGTAATAACTGTGGTAATAAAAGCAAGAAAAGGGCAGTAAAGCAGTTAAGTAATTTATTTTTCATATTGCATAATATTTTTCGTTGTAACTTTGGTGTTACCACGCAACAAAAGTATGTTTGTATTTCTGAGTATGTGTTACAAATAAGCGATGAAGAGTTGTAACATTCACTGGTTTTGACTACGATAGATGCTCAGGTTTTATTCAGGTGATAATTATGGTGGTTTTTGGGTGCTTAACGAGGATTTTTTTTCGTTTTAATACTCCTGATTTTGAATATTGCTATTTCAGGCATGGTATCACCAAGTAAAAATCCGACAGGCTTCAATGGTTCGACATGGTCACAAATAACTTTAATAATGGCGGTAATCGGAATAGAGAGAAACATGCCGGCTACGCCCCACAGTGCGCCTCCCGCCAATACCGAGACGATTGAAACAAGGGCATTGATTTTTACTTTGGATGCTACAATTTTCGGGACGATATAACTATTGTCAATAAGCTGAATGAAATAATACACAGCCATTACATAAAGTGCAAACCATGGAGAATCTTTGGTTACCAATGCAATCATCATGGGCATGGCAACCGCTATGAGTCCGCCAATATATGGAATGAGGTTAAGTAAAGCACCCAGAACTCCAATCAGAATGGCATAATCAATTCCCAAAATCAGTAATCCGACTGAGTTCAGTAAGGCAACTAAAATAGTTTCGATAAAAAGTCCGACCAAATAACGTTGCACCACTGATTTCGTTTGACTGACAATAACACCTACATTATTTCGCTTGTTGCCGCCAAAAAGCCTTTGTATGAATTCAAGTAATAATGGTTGATAGTATAGTATCATGAAAATATATACCGGAACCAAAAAAATAGCTATCATGGCATTGCCTGCAGAGATAAGCGTCTGGCCAATGACCGAACTGCTTGAATCAAGCAGTTTGTTTTTGGTATCAGCCAGCCAGGAGTTTACTTCATCGGCACTGATATCGAAATAACCCGGTACCCATTGAATGGTTTCGTTGAGTAAACTGGTAATTTTTTCAACGAGCAGAGGCCACGACTCGCCAAACCGACTCACTTGCGAATAGAAAAACAGTCCGAAAGCGATTATCAAAGTGAAGGAAAGAAGCAGGGTAATGACAATTGCCAGTATCCTGTTCATTTTTTTCCGGACAAAGAATCGAACGATGGGGTGAAGTACCATGGCAATGATGGTACCGAAAATCAGCGGGACAATAATTCCCTGACCCACCGATAGCATCAGCACGAATACATAGAATCCGATCAGGAAAAGGGACACTTTTGCAAGCAGGGGAATCTCAAATACTGAATTCGTGTTCATGATTATTTTTTTCCTGTTACTTAATCTGCCAACCAATTGATTGAAAATAAACAGAGTCACATGAGTCAGCATAAGTAAATCGTTCTATTCAGAACTTATGTGTCCAATGTGACTCTGGTGGTTCTTATTCCGGCAAGTTCTATAATCGGAACGACAGTCCCAGTTTTCCTCCGTTAAATGCATTTCCTCCACCAAACTCAAGGTTTATCCCGAAGCTGTTAGTAAAGTAATACCTGCCACCAATCTGACCACCCAGGCCTAAACGTGAACTGATGTTCCCGGTACTGCCATCGGGTGAGGTCCACATATAAAAACCGAGGTTAGCTCCTGCGTATAGGTTCCATCTTGGTGAGATGTGGAACAAATTGTTGAAATGGTAGTTGGCGTTACCTGAAATACCGACGATATTGTTGTTGTAGTAGTTGTTTGCCCAGTTATCGTTGTAGGCACGATACGACAGCTCAGCTCCGAGCGTTATGTCGCGCGCAATGGCGTGGTCGAAACCAATGTATAACGGTATACCCGCATCTGATAATCCAAATCCCAAATTCAGCTGCGATGTACCAACATAGAGCGGACTCTGAGCTGAAGCAAAGGCTGTTGCTAAAACCAAAGAGATAGAAATAATTAATTTTTTCATGATTGATATTTTATTGCAATGTCCTACTCATAGGGCTTTTCGGTACCGCCTCGACGGCAGATAGTATTAATTTCCGCCATGTCAATCGTTTTTTTAAGTGGGGTCTGATCTCCACTTTTCAGAATAAGGAATAACCTATCGCAAATAACCTGTGGTCAAAACGATTTCTGTGCCCGAAGGATAAGTCACATTGGCTTCATCTTCGGCAGTAATCATAATTTTGGAAGGTTTAAAAGAGGATACGGCCTCGAAATTGGCCGTCAGCGTGCTGGAAATGATTACCTGACCAATATTCCTTGCTTTGTTATCAGCACTCACAAGCCATACCACATAGTTGCTTCTTGGTGGAGTAAGTCTTTCAGGTCCGGCCAGATCGTATAGTTTCATTTTAATCGCATAATTGCGATTTGCGTCACTTGAAATCTGAACCGTACCTCTGGCGGCAGGAACAACAGATGAATTGAGGAACTGAACTTTGGTTGTACAAGAGCTGAGCGATACGATAATGATTGCCAGAAGGGCAAAGAAAATCATTTTTACACTTGATGTTTTCATTTTTTTTTTATTGATTAAATGATGACGAGAGATATTAAAAATTTATTTATTTTTTGTATGATCCCCACAAAAGCAATCCCGTACCGAGACCCATGACAGCAATCCCGATAAGGGGAGACCAGCTCATGCTATGTGGTTTCTCACGTGTTATCTCAACGACGCCCAAATCGGCAATCTTCTCTTTCGTGAAAAATTTCACGGTAGTAAAAATGGCTAATAACAGACCGATGATCAGAATGAAGATTCCTGTAGTTTTCATTTTCTTTTCATTTCTTTTTATTCAGGATGATTTTCCTGGTTTCTTTTTTTAAATAGCATAGACCCGATTCCTGCGACAATATTGATCAGGTTGTTGTCGATGATCATCGAGGTAAATCGCTCAATCACCAGTGTATTCAGGTATCCTTTGATGCTGCGGTTCTTACCAAATACCAATCCGGTAATCAGATTCAGTACCATCTTGAGTCCTGTTTTAATCAGATTTTGAGGAATATCTGTATTGGGTTTGTTTGTTCGCGATAAAAGTGAGATTATATCGACAGTTGTCAGAAACTCAGTTACAGTGAGTTTTAGCTCCTGCTCCTGGCTTTCCTTTTCCGATTTTAATGCTGTTAAGCGAAACAATAGTTCCGGATAATTCATGATTGCTGTATTTTCCATTTTTTGTTTCATCATGAAGTTTTTTTACCCAGGGTTTTCTGAATGATTTTATTTCGCATGGGTTTCTCAATCATATTTTTTCGTCCTATCAGTATTACTATGCTGATAATCAGGTAAAATCCGGCGATTATTCCAAAACCCGAAAAGGTGTCGCCAAGCACTGCGGAAAGATAAAATCCGACTCCCATGCTGAATGCAAATACAAAGAGGAATAATGCAATTCCAAGAATCAGTGAACTGATGAGAGATGCGCCAATTTCAGAGGCTTTTTTAACAGCTTCGAGCCTGAGAATCTCCAGATTTAAAAGCATATATTGCTTCAAACTGTTGCTGAGGAATTGCATTTTTTCAAAATCAGGCATAATCGTTTTTTTAAAGTTTGATGAGAGAATCATTAACCAAATGAGTCACAAAAGCAAATAACCATTATTCAGGAGCTTATCAACTTATGTTTTCTCATGTGGTTAAAAAGTTATTGAAAATTACTTTTTTGATTTGATGGCTTCGTCGGCCTTGTCCTTGATGTTATCCAGGATATCTTCAGCTTTGTCCCTTGCCATGTTTTCCAGATCTTCAGCTTTCTGACGCAATGCAGCGGCTTCATCTTTTATTTTTTGTTTGAACTCACTTGCCAGATCTTTAGCTCCGCCAAGGATGTTGCTGCGGGTTTTGCTGCCTTTTTCGGGTGCGAACAACACTCCGAGTGTTACACCAACCAATGCTCCTGCTACCAAGGCACCGATAATTTTGAATGTTCCGTTTGAATTTTCCATTTTTTTTGTTTTTTATGTAAGTACGTGTTTAAAACCTGTATCCGATGGTAGCCTGAGTCCACATGTTTTTGTATCGTGGAGTCGAAGTAGTTCCGTCGCCATGATTGTCAAAAAGATCCCATCCGGCGCGGGCGCCGAAAACCATATTCTTAATATTGATATCGATACCCCCTGTAAGGCACAGGGTGTTTTTTCTGATATTTTCGTTTTCAAATTCTTCCTGTTGGTCGATGTTGATAAATTCGTTATTGAATACATACCGTTGACTGATTAAGTATGAATACTGTGGACCGACCAGCAACGTTACCATGGGCGTAGCTCTGATGGCCAACAACAGGGGTAAGTCAATATAATTGCTGGTGCGGGAGAAAGTGTATTCGCTAAACAGAATAGTTCCTGAACCGCGTAACCCTCTTTGTGAAAACAATAACTCGGGTTGAAATCCGAATATGCTTCCGAAAGGTACCATTACAAAGGCTCCGGCTGCAAAGCCGGCTTTTGAATCAGCCTGAAAATTTGCATCCTGCGAATCGTAGATATTGGATAAATTCAATCCGGCTTTCACTCCGGCTGAAAATAAAGGATCAGATGCAGACACAGTTGTTGAGAATATCAATAACGCAATAACAGAAAACATTAATTGCCACTTGTTTTTCATTTTTTTATGTGGTATGAGTCGTAACAGCATTGTTACTGTACAAAGGTGAGAAGTTTGTGGATGATAAAAATTACAGAAGAAAAGCTATTCCTTGTAAAATTCACGGATATTTATTTTTTTACAATAGTATTGGCTGCCATAACAACGGCTCCGGTACGTGCCAGTACTCTGCCTTCGACTGAGGCGCTTGTGTTAAGCGTAATGGATTGCATTGCCATGATGGTTCCCTTCATAACAGAGGTAGTTCCAAGAGTTGCTGAACTGCCTATCTGCCAAAATATGTTCTCAGCTTTAGCGCCACCTTTCAGGAAAACCTGACGGCCGGAGGTCATGGTAAACGACGATGCTACCTGTACGATAAATACCGCATGGGGATTTTCTTTTGCATCAAATGTAAGGTCGCCTGAAGAAATTTCCAGCGATGAGTTCGATTTGTAGAGTCAGGGTGGAAAACCACCGATAGAACTGCCGGGACTTAAACCGATGTCGCCGGTTACCGAAGTTGCGCCGGTATTGGTAATGGTTGAGCCGGCCAGCACAGCCAGCGTTGAAGCGCCTGCAAGATCAATATTTCCCTGCCTGATAGTCTGAACCGGAATAACCGTTGTGTTGATATCGTTATCGTCACAGGAAGTAAACAGCATGAGCGTTCCGAAGAGCAATGCTGCGAAAATTTTTTTGGTTTTCATTTTTGAAGTGTGTTTTTAACGCAGCATACGCTAACGTTAGGGTGAATTTATTTTACACTTCAAAGGTAAGGTGTTGAAACCCTCAGGATGTTACATTTTCCCTGATGATATTTACATAAATCACCTTTTTTACATTCTGTCCATGTACCAGTTCAATTGTTTTTTTAGTTTTTTAGTTTCAAATATGCTGTTGATTACTTTCTGCAAACGCATAAAGGCTGTTTCGCTTTTCACTACATAATCGTATGCAAAATGGTGCATACAGTTTACAGCCACATCAATTTTATCCTGGGCTGAAAGCATGATCACGTGAATGTCCTTGTTGTTATCTTTGATTTTGTCCAATACGCTGATTCCATTCATCGCATCCCTGTCGACGCCATCGAGTAAATAATCCAGGATAATGATGTCCGGTTTGCTCGACAGGTTCTCCAGACATGCTTCCCCCGATGTGAAACACTCGATATCGAAATCACCATGTTCCTGAAACTGAATCTCCAGCATTTTCAAATATACCGTATCATCATCCACTAAAAAGATTTTTATTTTATTTTTCATATGATATTAATTATTTGTAAGAGGTCGTATGGAGCCCGCATGCCAACTTTGCCATAAATCCGGATGTGAAGTTTTCCATGCCCGTTTCATACTGTTTTATGTTGTGAACCCAGAATCAAGTCATATTCTTCCTGCAGTTCGATGCAGGATTGCCTGCAAATGTTTGCCAGTTGTAATACCAATTCCGGGATTATCTCCGATTGTTGCTGAATACCCGCAAATTCCTGAATTTTTCTGGCTATATCTTCAAACACATGACTGATACCCATGATGGCAAAGGATGGAATGAGTTGATGAACTGCGGCATGCAGCGATTTCCAGTCCTCCTTTTCGAGGCTTTTATTCATTGCATTCACCAGCATGGGTGTTTGATTCAGATACAGGGATATCATTTCCATCATCAATGCCGGGTCTGACTTTGTGCGCTTGTTGAGGTAGCATAAATCAGTGCATTTATTTTTCGGAGCAAGTAGTGTTTGCTTGTCAGAAGTAAAAGCACCTTCTACCAGACTGATGATTTTGCCATACAAAATGCGTTCGTCAACCGGTTTGGCAATATAATCATTCATCCCCACTGCCCGGCATTTTGCTAAATCCACGGTGGTAACATCTGCAGTTAATGCAATAATGGGGATGTTTGAGTTCATTTCGTTCCGGATATATGCAGTGGCTTCAAACCCTGACATTTCAGGCATTTGCAAATCCATCAGAATAATATCGTAAGCATTGATTTTCAGCTTTTCGATGGCGATTATGCCATTTTCAGCGATATCACGTTCGAATCCGAATTCATCCAAAATGGTTTTCATCAACAACTGATTCAGCGGTATATCCTCAGCCACCAGTACACGGATGTTTTTGACAGATTTATCAAGATCGCATGTTTCAATTTTGGGTTCCGGAAGTTCATTTGTTTTTGGGAAGGTGAGGGTGAAACTAAACGTGGACCCAATATTCACTTCACTTTTCACAATCACTTTCCCTCCCTGAGGTTCTACCAATTGTTTAACAATGGATAGCCCGAGTCCGGTACCCCCATACAGTCTGGAAGTGCCGCTGGAAGCCTGTTGGAAATTGTCGAATATCTTTTCAATTTTGCAGTCTTTGATGCCAATACCTGTGTCTGCCACAGCAAACTCAATGGTAACTTTTTCAGCATCATCGCCTACCAATCGAACACTTACTGTGATGTAACCTTCAGAGGTAAACTTCACTGCATTGCTTACTAAATTGAGGATGATCTGATGTAGCCTGACCGGATCCCCGAGTAAAACCTTTGGAATTCTGTGGTCATATTCAATATTTAATTTCAGGTTTTTTTCCCGGATTTTGCTCTCAAACAGATGCAACATTGCTGCGATGGATAATTCCATCCGGAAAGGAATTTGTTCAAAAGTCATTTTTCCCGCATCCACTTTTGCCAGGTCAAGAATGTCGTTGATAAGCACAATCAGCGCATCGCCACTCATTTTGATGGCTGTCAGGTATTCTTTTTGCTTGTTGGTGAGGTCGGTCTTCAACAGAACCTTGGTAAAACCGATAATAGCATTCATAGGGGTTCGTATCTCATGACTCATATTCGACAGAAACTGTTGTTTGGCTTTTACAGCTTCTTCGGCCTTTTGGGTTGCGAGTAGTGCTTTTTTTTCAGCTTCCAGGGCTATTATCGTGGTTTTTTCAGCAAATTCCTTGGCTTTAAACAGCTCGTTTGCAATTCTTTTCTGATCGGTTACGTCACGTGCCACCACCACTACACCGAGTACATTATCCTGTTCATCTTTATACACTGATCCGTTGAAAAGCACATCGGTAAGTTTACCATTCCGGTGTCGTAGTGTAAGGGGTGAGTCGGCCACTGAGCCATTAGCAAAAACATCCTGATATACCTCTCTTGCCTTTTGGGGTTCGGTGAAGTAGTCGAAAAAGTCACTATCCCTGAGTTGTTCCAGCGTCATACCCGTCACATGGGCTGTTGCCTGGTTCATATCCATTATTTTTCCATCGGTGTTGATGGTTAACAATGGGTCCAAACTGGCTTCAATCAGACTTCGGGCGTATTTATTTGAGTGGTTTATCATGTCGGATTTTTTGTTAATTTCCGATGTCTTCAATCGGATTGCGGTGTCGGTCTTTCAAATGCTTAAACTGTGAAGGGGTAAGTCCGGTAACCTTCTTGAACTGATTGGACAGGTGTGCCACACTGCTGTATTGGAGTCGATAGGATATTTCGGTTAAATTCAGTTCGTCGTACAACAACAGTTCCTTCACCCTTTCAATTTTATGTGTGATGATAAACTGTTGGATAGTAATGCCCTTGACTTCAGAAAACAGATTTGAGAGATAAGTGTAATCATAATGCAGTTTTTCACTTATATAATCTGAATAATTGACCTTAGGCAATTCATCGGTATGATGTATCATTTCTACAATAACGTTCCTGATTCTTTCAATTAAAACGGCACGTTTATCGTCCATTAATTCAAGTCCTGATGCCTTTAATGCTGATTTTAGCACCTCTCGTTGTTGGTCCGATAATTCTTCCATAATATCAATTTCACCCAAATCAACAACAATGAAATGCAGCCCGAGTTTGCGAAGCTCCTCTTTCACAACCATTTTGCAACGAAGGCTCACCATATATTTAACGTATATCTTCATAAGCAACATATAAGTTTCTCTGTAAATGAACTGATGTAACAGAGAAAAGATTGATCCTCGAAATTGGTAGAACAGGAGGGTAAAAAGGCGAGCAAAAGTTGCATCCTGCAGGTTGTTTCCGGATTATCCTTCTATTTATTGAGAAAATGATTCCGGGATGCAAATTTTAAATCCGGAATAAGGAACAATCCATCCTCCACTTCAAGGAAAGATAACTACAATGCACTTTCGTGTATGATTTTGTTGCAAAGTTAGATAAATAAAACGGATAATCAACCAAGATAATTTATTCGGGAAGTAATTATGTAACAGGAAGAAAATAATGTCAAATTTTAAACGTATTTAAAAAAAACAACATAAATAATTAATTGATGCTCTTTTTTGAACGTCTTTTGTACTTTCATTCGGTTGTTTAGCCTAATTTTAGCGCCGGTGTGGCGCAGCAGGCTGCAACGATATGGTGCAGTATACTGCAACAGTGTGGTG
>CAYGJI010000074.1:0-16435 GCA_964350125.1 uncultured Paludibacter sp.
AGAATACCTGCCTGTCACGCAGGGGGTCGCGGGTTCGAGTCCCGTCCATACCGCAAAAAGCAGTTCAAGTAATTGGGCTGCTTTTTGATTTTATTCAGGTACATTTTAATCGCTTGTTCGTCATCAATTCCATCCGTTGGTTTTGGGAGCTATTGATAAGTCGTGTTACATCTGACTGTCAGAAAGTGACAGATAGCCAAAGCTGCTGTGTATGCCTACAGGATTGATGCAATGGCAAGTCACAACGAAGGAAAGGAAATTTGATAGAAAAACGTACAATATGTCCGTATAAATGTACATTTTGGCATTTTTCTGACCAGATTGCATTGCCCGATATTATAAGAACAACTATCTTTGAGAAATCAATATTATTAAACACTTTTTACCATGCGTCACATCATTGCAGTTTTAGCAGCACTGTTTATTACAGTCAGTGTTTTCGGACAAGCCAAAGGTACTCCTGAACAAATAGCCAGGATGATTGCCGACAGAATACTCAATTCGACTACCTACAACTTTGTAAACCGTAAAACCGGTGAAGTGTATCAGAATGTAAAGGGGTTGCCCCTCGATAAAGACATTCAGGTAGAATCGAAATACACACAGTGGCATTACACCAATGGTGTTACAAACATTGCCATGATGGAGCTTGCTGAAAAGCTAAACGAGCCCAAATACCGAGATTTTGTTCGCAAAAAAATGGAATTCGTATTTAATCCTGATCACTATAACTACTACAAACAGCTGTATGATAAGACTTTGGCAGAGGGAGGATGGTTTGCCATCAGGGCGCTAAGCTGGCATATGATTTTTCGTGGTAAAAGACTCGACGACAACGGGCCCATGGGTGCCAGTCTGCTTGAGCTTTACAAAACCAATCCAAGTCCGGCCTACCTGGCGTATATCAATGAAACAGCACATCATCTAAACCATGTAGAACCCAGAATGAAAGACGGTACCATAGCCCGCATCTGGCCTCATGATAAAACTATTTGGGCCGATGATGCCTACATGGCTATTTCATTTTTGGCAAGGATGGGTGAATTTACAGGAGATAACCGTTATTTTACCGATGCTGCCCGTCAGGTGCTTAATTACACTAAATATTTGTGGTTTCCACATAAGCAACTTTATATTCATTGCTACCACACTGACAATAAGGAGCACGGTGTTGCGCACTGGAGCCGCGCCAATGGTTGGGTGTTTATGGCTCAGGCCGATTTGCTGAAAGTGATGCCCAAGAATCATCCTTTGAGGAAAAGAGTAATTGAGAATTTTAAAATGCAGGCTTCAGGTATCGCCCGTTATCAGGGGAAAAACGGCCTGTGGCATCAGATACTCGACCGTGTCGATTCTTATGAGGAAATTACAGGTACAGCCATGTTTACCCTCGGTATTGCCCGTGGTGTGAAAGCAGGTTGGCTGCATCCTGATTTTATCCATGTGGCCGAAATGGGTTTGAGAGGATTACTCCGACTAATTACCCCCGAAGGTGATGTAACTACCATATGTGTTGGTACCGGAATCATGCCTTCACTGAAATATTATTACGACCGACCCACACAAACCAATGATCCAATGGGAGAAGGGCCAGTGTTACGTGCTCTGATTGAGATGATTGATGCACCAAAATATACCGAAGTAAGAGCCGAAGAACAGTACGACAAAATTAAATAGGATATTTTGCGACTTGCTGAAATTGCTGAAAGGGGCTGTTAATTAATTGTAATTGACAATTTATACACCTTTTACGCCAATTTTTTCTACCTAGGGATTGGTTGATTCATGTATATTTGTGACGTGATCAAATACCAAACTGAAATGAATTACAATGACTTAGGCGTTGAATTTAAATATCTTCTCGTTAACGATAGGGATAAGAAATTTGGGGTCTCAGTAAATACCGTTGGATTTCAGTCTATTCTGCCAAATACACCCTATCCACTTGCCGATCATCCCTCCGGATATTTTTTTAATATTCAGAAAGGTAGAATTTTGCACGAATATCAATTTGTGTATATTACCAAAGGTAAAGGCACCATTTCTTTCGTTCCAAAGGAAGAACTGGAATTGAATAAGGGTCGGATTTTTATCCTTTTTCCGGGACAATGGCACAGCTATTACCCAAATTCAGAAACAGGCTGGAATGAGTATTATATTGGATTTGAAGGTCAGTGGATTGACAAAATTCTTGAAAATTGTTTTATTACAAAAGAAAATCAGATTCTCGAAATCGGATTCAGCGAAGAGTTGGTTGATCTTTTTTCAAGGGCAATAAAAATTGCAGGAGAAGAGAAAGCAGCATCGCAACAATATTTAGGTGGAATTGTAATGCATATGCTGGGCCTGGTTTTATCTGTTTCACAAAATAAACTTTTTGAAGTGAATGAGGTGACTCAGAAGATTGAACAGGCAAAAATTATTATGAATGAAAATTTGTTCAAAAATATCGATCCTGAGATTTTAGCAGAAAAACTAAATATTAGTTATTCCTGGTTTCGCAAAGTTTTTAAAGACTATACCGGTTATGCACCAGCAAAATATTTTCAGGTACTGAAATTGCGTAAGGCAAAACAATTGTTGATAGGCACTTCCCACAGTGTGAAGGAAATTTCTTACATGCTCGATTATAATTCTACCGAACACTTTTTCTCTCTTTTTAAGAAGATTACAGGATTTACACCACTTGAGTACAGGGCATATGCCCGCGGAAATAATCAGGTTACCGAGTAAAGCCTTATCTTTGTACCATCAAAACAATAAACTTTTTCTGATTCCGTTAAATAAGGGAATCAAAAACAGCATGCTCAGGAAATTATTTTTTATACTTATATGGCTGAATTTTTCAGCTTTGTTGTATGCTCAGGGTAATTTACCCGATATCGACAACAAACCTTTCCGACTTGGTTTTTTTCTGGGTTCCAATGTGATGGACCTCGAAGTGAAGCATACAGAGTTATTGCAGGATGGCAAAATTTATTATGCTGATATTTCGCGTCTGGTTCCAGGCTTTTCAGTGGGGCTTATTACCGACCTGAGATTGCACCGGTATTTCAATTTACGTTTAACCCCATCCCTGCTCCTGGGCGAACGTAATCTGAGTTTTAAAGTCTATGACCCTGTAAGTCATTTACTTTCCGGCGATCGTACTATCAATATTTTTTCACTTCCTGTAGATATTCCGGTTAGCATCAAGTATAGTGCGGAACGCTTTGGAAATTTCAGACCGTATTTGTTGCTTGGTACAGGTGCTTATTTTGATTTGGGAAGAGACGAACTTAAAGATGTTACACTCAATCTTTTGGATTTTTATTGGAGTGTGGGTTTTGGTTGCGATCTGTATTTCAGATGGTTCAAACTCGCTCCAGAGCTTAAGTTTAATTTTGGACAGACCAATATCCTTACTCCAAAAACGCCCACACCCGAAAATGCACAAAGTCTCAAATATACGAATGCGCTTGCTGAGTTGTTTTCAAGAATTGTTGTTTTCTCTCTGAATATTGAATAAGTAATGGATATAAGTGCTTTTATTAAAATACTGACATTTACGTTGTTACTTACTGTAACAATTTCATTTTTTTCGTGTGAAGAAGATTGGCAACCTGCTGAAAAGGGCATTTTGTCATTCTCAAAAGATACACTTACTTTCGATACTGTTTTTACTACGTTGGGTAGTGCAACATCCAAAATACTGGTCTATAATAATTCGAACAAAGTATTGAATATCAGCGATGTGAAACTTGCTGGGGGGGCTTCTTCTTATTTCAGAATCAATGTCGATGGCAAGATTCACAAAGATCATCTGTTTCAGAATATAAGTATTCGTGCCAAAGACTCCATGTACATTTTTGTTGAGGTAACCATCGACCCTCAATTGACCGATGCTCCAGTATTGATACGCGACTCGGTGGTGTTTTCGCTGCCGGGACAAAGTAAACGCATTCTGCTTGAAGCCTTTGGGCAGGATATGATTATTTTAAGAAATAGGGTGATATTAAACGATACCATTCTATCAGATACCAAACCTTATCTTATATATGGTGATCTTGTGGTTGATTCGGCAAAAACCTTAGAACTTGCAGCAGGAACCAGGCTATTCTTTCATAACAATGCCAACCTGCTTGTTTATGGGAATTTGAAAACGCATGGTACTTTCGAAAAGCCGGTCATACTCAGAGGGAGTCGGCTTGATAAAATTATGTTCGAAACGCCTGTGCCATACCATCATGTGGCAGGTCAATGGGGCGGGGTTTATCTTCTGTACAAAGAAGGAAAGCATGAGCTGAACCACCTGCGTATGAGCAGCGGCTATGTGGGTTTGTATTTCTACAATGCCGATAAACGGTATAGGCCAGTACTCGAAATCAACAACGGCATTATCCATAACTTTGTATTCTATAATTTGGTGGCAATCAACGGAGATGTCATCGTAACAAATTCAGAGATAAGTAATTCAGGTAGTTACACTGTGTATCTGAATGGTGGAAATCATCGGTTTTATCATTGTACTATAGCCAACTATTTCGGATTAAATGCTGCTCAGGCTGTAAATCGTGCACGCAAGCCAGCTGTAATGATGATGAACCTAAACAGAACAATGAACATGAGTACTGTATTCAGGAACTCTATTGTAACTGGTACACAGGAAAACGAATTTACAGTGGCCTCAAGGTATGTGTCACAGTATCAGGGAGATTTTTCTCATTCCTATATTCGAAAAACTACTGATACTGCCTATACACAGTACAGCAATATCCGCTGGCATCAGAGAACTGATACGGTATTCATGCAGGCACGTTATGATATTAAGAAAAAGATTTACTTCGATTTCGATCTTGATTCACTTTCTCCCGCCCGCGGAATAGCTGATATTGCAATTGCAGCACGATTCCCACTCGATTTAAATGGCAGGAATCGACTCACAGATGCTAAACCTGATGCAGGTGCTTACGAATGGTTTCCTACAGTTAATCCTTAACGCTTGATTATCCTGAAAGTTTCTCCATCGATACTTACCAGGTAAATGCCCGGTTTGTACCATCTCAAGCTGATAGTTTCTTTATTGCTGAATATCCTTCTCTGAAGCATAATCCTTCCTGTCATATCTGCAATTTGTAAATTTTTACCTTCTGCCTGAGCAATGTGTAAATCTTCGGTAACTTCAGCAGGATAAACCCGCGTCGAAATGGTGTTTAAAGGTTGATATTCTGTCAGCTGATTTGTTTCTTCGGGTGTCATGATTTGAATACTCCAGTTGTTGCTTCCGTCGGGAACCCTTGAATAACTGAGGTTCTGTTCCATATTCGGGAAGCTTACAGTATCAATAATATGAAGATTGCCAAATTTATCATCAACAGCCATACTTACAGTTTCTCCTTCTTTACTCAGTTTGAAGTTTACATGAAGTACGCCCTGGTGAGGGGCATCATCACACCAGATAATCAGAAAACCGCCCGGCGGTATAGCTGTTTTAGCCAAATCGGTTGTGGGTATTTGTGTTAACTTGTGGTTTCCGGGATTATCGGACAGATACCAACCGGCAATATTAACTTCCTGACTACCATAATTATAGATTTCGATATAATCATCCCTTTCACCATACTCATCTTTGAAAGTGTTGTTGCTGGATACTACTTCGTTTATGAGCAGGGTAGCATTGAGTATTGGGTTGGGCTGGCTATTCTCTTCGTAAACAGCCATTAGTTGAATTCCCTGATCCATATTGGTAGAAAATACAGGATTTTTCATAATGGTATTCCCTGCTTTTGTATCGGCAGTGATTTGCAGATTGAAAATAAAATCAGAGCTGGTTGCATTCACCTGATGCACTTCGACTGCAATCAGATTTTCACCCTGTTTCAGTAAATTGGCAGGTACTGCGTAGCTTGCATATTCACCATTATTAAAAGTGTTGGAAAATGTATTGAAAGTCAGAGCTCCGGCAGGCAGGTTAAAACGACCGACTTCAGTACCGTTAACATATGCGGCAGCACCATCGTCAACAAAGACTGTCAGTATCACATTGCTGATTTCAGAAGGCTTTTCAATATTAATTGTTTTTCTAAAATAGGCAGTAGGAAATTTGTTGTTGCTGTTTGTTCCGAAACCGATATTCGTTTTGATAATCGGATTGCCATATCCCAAAGGAGCCTGTCCCGTTTTCCAGTTATTATCCTGATAGTTGGCAGTGAACCAGTTAGCTGCCGGCATCCCGTTATTGTCCCAGTATTTCCAGTCGCTGTCGTAACTTATTAAAGTTTGATTTGTTGTAGCATGAGGGATTTCCCAGTGTTTGAAGTCGTAACCTTTTACCGGATTTGCTTTCAATTGCAGTGTGCGACCGGTATAACTGCGCAGATTTATGTTGGCGTCTGTTATGAGCACATCATTCATCATATAAGTAGCCGAGGGAATATTTGCACTGATGTTGGCTGTTTGCAGAGTGGCATTATTCATAAACCTGGCCGACAAATGATTAAACATGACATTGGCTCTGTTTGCCGAGAAGTTCTTCATGATGCTGATGTCGTTACTAAAAGTACGCGACGAACCCCATTTTGATTTGTGGAAAACTATTTCATTGCTGATTTTTGCAGCAATACTATCCAGCACTTTATTGATCCGGGCTGTTTCGAATGTGGAGGATAAATGAAAACTAAACTTGTCGATCAATTTGGATCTAAAAGTTGGATTTTCAATCAGTCGTTTGAATAATGCTGTGGCCCATGGTTGAGTACTACGCGAAGAGGCCTCACCGAGTGCATAAGTTAAAGCGTTGAAATTATGCAGATTAGTGTCGTATAGGTTAAATCCAAAATCTAAGTCAAAAAGAATCCATCTCCACTTTCCTCCATCCACTTTCTTCCACATCTTGACGTTATTGTGAGGCCAGTCGTAGTTTCCCATAAAAATCTGGGTGATCATATATTCGATATAATTATCTACTTCCATCATTTCGCAAAGTTGATTATAAACCGTCTGATTGGTGATATCATTGTTTGTGATGAAATTGAGCATTTGCAAATATTGCGGATTGTTCGGAATTTCAAGATGATCGATGATAAGAATTTCTTCTTCACTAAAACCGTAATTGGAATAAATAAAATCGGCATTTGACCTTTCTCTCAAATTCTGAATCCCAAAGTAAACACCATTCATGAAGCAAACGGCAGGTTCATAGGCAAGAGCATCAATATCCATCCTTTTCATCACAAGCGACTGCATGAAACCATCTCTGAGCATTGAGTACCCGAAATCGTTGCCTGAGTTCCGCAACATGATATCTTTATACTTGCGGTTAGGTTTTGTTGCCGCAAAAATATCATAATTAAGTTTGTTGTTATTAAACTTCATTTTGGGTTGGATATGCAGAGATTTCTGAGGATTCATGGTGCGGGTCCAGCCGCCGGCAATCTGTATGTCTAATTCCTGATTGAGCCTTACCGTGTTCGTAGTGTCGATGAGTTCAAAATTGGCAGGACGATCCCAATCCTGATTCCAGTTGGCCGGATTATTGGTACCGTTACCGGGAATTCCATTTGTGCCTGTTACATAAATTCCCACTGTATTATCGGTGAGATAGGCCTGAGGAGTTACGATAGAAACAACAGGTAAATTGAACTTTCTCTGACCAATAAGAAAGGTTGAGGTAACCACATCGCTCGACAATTTTCCGGATCCGAAAGCTTTGGCGCGAATGATGGTGGTTGAAGTAACAGAAATTACATTGCCCGGTGTATAGCGAATTGAATTCGTTCTTGTGGGCTCTTCCTGCGTAAGAACATAAAATATGGTATCACCTGCCGGAGGATTTTCAAATCTTACATTGATGCCATTATTATACAGGCCACCGGGTACAGTAAACCGTGGGGAAGCACAACGTGTACTGGCATGTATTTTTCCGTTATTGGTTGTGCTTTTGCTGTGTTGTTCAAAAAATACCCATTCATCTGCCCCATCAGTTTTTCTACCATAAGAGATGTTTCTGTGTTGTGCAGGATAAACAACATGATCAATGATTGCTCCGGTTGAACTCAGCAAAAAAAGCATACCACCTTCAGGTTTAAGTCTGAAGTTACTATGCCCGGCCCTGTCGAATTTTTCAAACCACAAGGTATTATAACCCTTTGCAGGAACTAAAAATGCAGGTGGTTGCCATTTGCGGGGCTGATTCAAATCATCGGTAAAGAAATATGCCGATTGATTGACTGTAGTATTGCCGGGATTATATAACTCGACCCACATACTGAAATTAAAAGCATCATCCCAAACAGCTGAAACGTTGTTGGTCATAATTTCGTTTATTTTTAGCTGCGGGAAGGCATGCAAATTAACAAAAAGAAGGATATAAAGAAATATTTTTTTCATTCAATGTACAAATGCGCTGATAATCATGATTACTGTGACAAAAATACTCATTTTAATTCGTTTCCTTTGGTTGTAAAAGTAACAATAATAGTCAGGATGGATGAAAATCTATTCAATTTTGTTATAATCCGGGCAAACAATCAATTTTTTGTAAAGATTTGATGTTTTGAGCGTTTATTATTGTGATTATCACCTACTAAACAATATCTTTGTATTCATAAACCTTTATTAAACCATGAAGAAAGCTTTTTATGCTGTTTTTACAGTTTTGGTTTTTACAGGATTGTCTGCTGTAAAGCCTGTCATTGCTGAAGAAAGACTATTTACAGCATTATTTTATAATGTCGAAAACCTGTTCGATTGCATTGATGATACTACAAAAAGAGATGAAGAGTATCTGCCGGGAGGTCTCCGTGGATGGAATTATCAGAAATACAATGCCAAGTTATGGAATATTGCCAGGGTAATCGTAGCAGCAGGAGGTTGGGAACCCCCGGCATTAATCGGTTTGTGTGAGATTGAAAGTCGTAAAACTCTCGAAGACCTGACCCGCTATTCTCCCCTGAGTCAGCTGAAATATCAGTTTGTTCATTTTGAGTCGCCAGATGCCCGCGGTATTGATGTAGCATTGTTATATCAGCCGCAGCAATTCAAACCTTTAGTTTTAAAACAGCTTGCTGTGAATTTTCCATTTACACCCGGCAGCAAAACAAGGGATGTTTTGTATGTAAAGGGGTTGATTCCCTGCGATGATACCTTGCATGTGTTTGTATGTCATTTTCCTTCCCGTCTTGGTGGTGAATATGAATCGGAACCCCGACGGGTGTTTGTGGCAGAACTTGTACGCCATCAGGTCGACTCGCTTTTTCAGGCATTTGACGAGGCTAAGGTGTTGATTATGGGTGATTTCAACGATTATCCCGATAATCACAGCATGCTTGGAGTATTAAAAGCAATGGCGCCAGTATTCCCTGTAGAAGGTCAAACACTATACAATTTGATGTATCCTTTTCACATTTCTGGTAAAGGTTCGCATAACCACGAAGGCATTTGGGGTGCATTGGATCAGATCATAGTTTCAGGAAATTTGTTGAATAACAATTGTTTTTGGGTAGATTCGGATAATGTTCGTATTTTTGATGCCGGTTTTTTACTTGTTGACGACGAAAAGCATCTGGGTAAGCGCCCTTTCAGAACTTACAACGGATTTAGGTATCTCGGTGGCTTTTCCGATCATCTGCCGGTAATGGCTGTTTTCAGATATAAAGAAGAATAGCGAACAATGGAAGTACAACTGTTCATACCCTGTTTTATAGATCAACTATACCCGCAAACTGCATTCAACACGATGAAAATTCTTGAAATGGCAGGTTGCAAAGTGCATTATAATCCGGGGCAAACCTGCTGTGGACAACCGGCATTCAACAGTGGTTACTGGAACGAAGCGGGCAAGCTGGCCCGTAAATTTCTGAATGATTTTACTGATAATATGCCGGTAGTTTCACCTTCTGCTTCCTGTAGTAGTTTTGTGATACATTATTATCCTCAAATTTTAGAGGGAAATGAGTTGATGATGAGAAGGTTCAGCAACCTTCGACCGCACATTTTCGAGCTGACAGATTTTCTTGTAAATGTGCTGAAGAAGGAAGATTTTGGTGCTGTTTTTCCGCATCGGGTCACTTTTCATGATGCATGCTCTGCCCTTCGCGAATATGGGTTAAAAAATGAAGCACGCCAATTACTTGCCAACGTGGAGGGATTAGAACTTGTCGAAATGCCGGAAAGAGATACCTGTTGTGGTTTCGGAGGAACTTTTGCTGTCAAAAATGCAGATATTTCTTCAGCCATGGCTGAGAAGAAAGTCGAATTTGCGCTACATACAGGTGCAGAGTTTATTCTCAGTACCGAATCTTCGTGTTTGATGAATTTGCAGGGCTATATCCGTAAGAAAAAACTACCTATTGGGGTGATGCATATCGCTGATGTGTTGGCTCAGGGTTTATAGCCTGATTTCTCAAGAATTTTTTGATATTGTGTATTTTTCATGAGTTGGCTCAAATCAATATTTTTATTGTTTTGCATGTAGCTCTTCACAATTTTCCAGCCTGTCCATACTCCTAATCTCCCGGGAGATTCCTGCGAAACAGGCGAAGTAAATGGGGCAACCTGTATGTATTGTGTAATCAGAAGTTGATCTGTCGAAAATAAATCCTTGTTTTCGAGTATCCTGGTCCATACCTGCGAAGCATTTTGATTGCACCATTGTACTTGTTCATCGGAATAACCCATCAGCAGGTTAGCCCCTGATTCAGGCAATAATACGCTAAGTAAATACATAATTTTCCCCTCATGAATCATGGCGTTGAGCAGGTTAAGTTCCCCGCTGAAAGTAAAATGATGGCGCAGCACTTCATTAAGCAACTCAGGAACAAGCATTTCAGGTCGCATATTTGGAATAAGATACTCATAAGTAAGTTCCTGATAGGGTTTAAAATCACTCCCAAGATAAACATCAGAACCAACACCAATGATTGAGTCGGTTATTAAAAACTGATGATTGAATCCTGACACAAAGAAATATATATCGGGTAATCTGATCTCAGGGAAATAATGTCTCAGGTAATTGTACGCTTTGTTGATTTGCTTCTCGAAGGGGCTTGTATTACTTAAAACTTTTTCAACTTCCCTGTGTACGTTGATGAATTGCTTATTCGTCAGAAAATCTTTTACCAATAAGGCATTCCCGACATAGTCGGCGGGGTCAAGGCCGAGCCCGTTCAAGAAATACAAAACAAAAAAGTCAGGATATTTTACATCGAGTGCTTTCAAACCTTTGGCTATATCGGCTGTATCCAACCTGATGAAATCGAGGTCGAAGCGTTTGATGTTAACTTTTGTTTCTTGTTCAAACTCAGCAATGTAGAATCGGTTTCTTTCCTTACAGGAAGCAAAGAAGAAAACAGCCATGATTATGGACGTGAGTAGGAGAAATGTTCTTGTATTCAGCATACTAAATCAAAAGTAAAATGTCTGAAACTGTAATTAAACAAATACAGGTATCAAATAAACTTTGATACCTGTATTTTATTGTTGATTTGTGTGTATTATTTTCTGGATTTTGCTCTTTCACGCATCATTTTTTCCTGTTCTTTTTGCATCTTTTCAAGTCTCGCCATGAAACCGCTTTTCTTTTTTACAGGAGTTTTTCCGGCATTAGCAGCTCTTTTAGCATGCAACTGAGCCAGCAGTTTCTTTTCATCCAGTGTGGCGCGAATTGCATAGGTCTGACCAATAGAAATCAGTGTAGATACGAAATAATAATAACTCAAACCAGAAGCATAGCTGTTGAACATAAACATGAACATGATAGGCATAAGGTACATCATCCATTTCATCATGTTGGCACCGGGCTGATCGGGAGTAGCTGTTGTGCTCATATTCAGCTTGGTGGAGATGAGGGTAGTAATTGTCATGAGCAGGGTGAACAGGCTGATGTGATTTCCGAAATATGGAGAAATCAGCGGAATATAAGTGTCCCAGCTCACGATGGCATCGTATGAAGATAAGTCTTTTGCCCAAAGAAAACTTTCGCCTCGCAATTCGATAGAAGATGGAAAAAAGCTGAACATAGCGAAAAGGATGGGCATTTGCAGGAGGGTGGGGAGGCAGCCGCTAAACGGACTCACACCCACCTTGTTGTATAGCTCCATGGTGGCTTTTTGTCTTTCTGCCGGTTTATCCGCAGGAATTCGAGCGTTGATTTCATCAATTTCCGGTTTCAAAACACGCATTTTGGCGCTCGAAACATAGGATTTGTATGTCAATGGATAAAGCACCGTTTTAATGACGATGGTCATCAGTAATATTATAATCCCGAAATTGTCAATAAAGGAACTAAACAGGTTGAACATCGGGATGATGGCAAACTGATTTACCCATCCGAAAATTCCCCAGCCGAGTGGAATAAGGTTGCGCAGTCTGAGCTTTTCTTCTTTTGGTATGCCTTTGTCATAATCCGAAAGAATTTTGTATTTATTGGGTCCGAAGTAAAACTTAAAATTGAGATTCTCCTGACTTGCCGGATTGTAATCAAAAGTTAATTCAGCTTTCATAGCCTTGAGGAACCCACTGTTTTTGTCCATCATTTTACTTTCGAAAAACGCATTGCTGAAATCTTTTCCTGCAATAAAAATGGAGCTGAAATACTGGTTTTTGAAAGCAACCCACTTCAGTTTATTCGAGATTTTTCTTGAATCGTCTTTCGACTCGCTCAGTTTTTCCATATCATCGGCAATAAACTTATAGTTGATGGATGAATATCTTTCTTCAAACTGACGGCCCTTTTCCTGTTGGCGGATTTTAGAATCCCAGTTGAAAATCATATAGGTTGATCCAAGCGGCATTACTTCGTTCATTTTGTGCGAATGCACAGCAAAGTCGAGCATGTAATCGTTGGCAGGCAGTATGTAAGTAAAGTCAAGCCACGACCCTGATTCAGATTTTAGTCTGAATGTAATTTTGCTGTTACCTTCAGCATCAGTACTAACACTATCCACTGTTTCGAAATACAAATCTGACGTGTTGATAACATGACTGTTTTTAATCAAAAAAGTAAAACTGTAGTTAGCTTCCTCGGGGGTCATTAGTTTAACTGGCAGTGAGTCTCTTGATAAATAGGTCTTTAGCTCAGCTTCTATGATTTTACCACCCTTATTGCTGAGTTTTATTTTTACCAATTCGTTTTCAAGCACATATTCTTTTGCCTCGCCCGATACTGCGGTTTTAAATACGCCATGTGCCTGTAACAGTTTATCAACCTGATTACTGTCGGCAACAACAGCTGAGTCGGTTACAACAGCAGCCTGCAGCATCTGAGTTTTCTTCTCTGCTTCCTGCATTGACTCCTGAACAAGGGCAATGGAGTCGTTGTATGCCTGTTTTCGTGCCAATTCTTCTTCGCTGGGTTTGTTCATGATCGAAAAGCCGATCAGAATAGCCGCTATCAGCACGAATCCTAAAATTGTGTTTTTATCCATTTTTACTTCTTATGTTTTTTTTTAATTATTGGTAGCTGCTTCCACAAAACTTATAAACAGTGGATGTGGATTCACCACAGTACTCCGGTATTCTGGGTGAAACTGAACACCGATATACCATCGATGATTATGTAACTCGATGATTTCCACGAGGTTCGATTCCTCGTTTATGCCGCTGCAAATCATTCCGGCTTCTTCAAAGGCGACTTTATAGCGGTTGTTGAATTCGTAACGATGTCTGTGGCGTTCGCTAATACAATCTTTCTGATAAATTTTTTCTGCCAAAGAACCCGGTTTAAGACAACATTGGTATGCACCCAATCGCATACTTCCGCCCAAATCCAGAATGTTCTTTTGTTCGTCCATGATATCCACAACATTATGCACTGTTGTAGGGTCAATCTCGGTACTATTAGCATCTTTCAGATTGAGCACATTGCGTGCAAATTCAATAGTCATTGTTTGCATTCCCATACAAATACCCAGACATGGCATGTTTTTCTCACGGGCATATTTCAGGGCAAGCAGTTTACCATCCATTCCTCTTGTGCCAAAGCCAGGAGCAATGAGAATTCCGTCTTGTTTGCCGAGTTTTTTGTCAATATTTTCTTCATTGAGTTTGTCCGAGAGAATCAGGTCGAGTTTTAACCTACGGTTATTATATGCAGATGCATGTATCAATGATTCGATGATGGACTTGTAGGCATCTGGCAGTTGTACGTATTTACCCACGAGGGCTATCCTCACTTCTTCTTTCGCATTTTCAAGTTTTTCCACAAAAGTAATCCATTTACTCATGTCGGCTTCCTGAGTTTTAGCAAGATCAAATCCCATCTTCGATAATACCACTTCATCCAATTTCTCGGCCTGCATATTCAGTGGTACCCTGTAAATTGAGGGTACATCAATCGACTGCATTACGGCATTGTGTTCTACATTGCAGAACAGAGCCACTTTGCGGCGTATTTCGGTAGAGATATTGTGTTCGGTGCGCAGTACCAGAATGTCGGGCTGAACGCCTTGTTCCTGCAAGGCTTTTACAGAATGTTGTGTGGGTTTTGTTTTCAGTTCTTTGGCAGCCGCCAGATAGGGTACATAAGTAAGGTGTATAATCAGGCAGTTTTTGCCGAGTTCCCAGCGCAACTGACGTACACTTTCGATATAGGGAAGCGATTCTATATCGCCGACTGTACCACCAATCTCGGTGATTACAAAATCGAACTCTCCCTTGCTGCCCAGCGATTTGATATTGCGTTTTATTTCATCAGTAATATGTGGAATGATCTGCACTGTTTTGCCAAGATAATCGCCCCGGCGCTCTTTCTGAATCACATTCTGATAAATACGTCCTGTGGTAACGTTGTTGGCTTTGTGTGTTTCAACACCCAGAAAGCGCTCATAGTGTCCCAGATCAAGATCTGCCTCGTGACCATCCACCGTTACATAGCATTCGCCATGTTCATAGGGATTGAGTGTGCCCGGATCTACATTAATATAGGGGTCTAATTTCTGGTTAGTAACCCTGAAACCTCTTGCCAAAAGCAGTTTGCCCAGTGAAGCTGCAATAATTCCTTTGCCAAGAGATGAAGTCACCCCTCCGGTCACGAAAATGTACTTGGTTTTGTCCACAGTGATATCTCTTAAAAATGGTCATTTTAAGCCCGCAAATTTCGGAAAAAAAAACGAATTACACAAACTGCTTTTCCGGTTTTACGAGCAATGCACTAACTTCCCAAAGCAGATAAATGGGGATGAACACAATCAACAGTGTAAAAGGGTCGCCAGAGGGCGTAATAAAGGCTGTTAGCAGGGCAAGTACAACAACGGCATGTCGCCTGTATTTGGTAAAAAATTCGCGGTGGAGCAATCCCAGACGCGATAGCAACCACGAAAGCAAGGGCAGTTCGAATACCAATCCCATCACAAAACACAACATTAAAAAGTTGTTCATGTACGAATCTAATGAAAGACTGTTCTCGATGAGTGTGCTGAGCTGATAACCCGCCAAAAATCGCAGGGTAAGCGGAAAAACAATGAAATAGCCAACTGCTACACCGATATAAAATAAAATATTACCAAAGAAGAATGCGAGTCCGGCATTTCGTCTTTCGTTTTGATAAAGAGCCGGACGAACGAAGGTAAAAATCTGATAGATGATGAAGGGAAACCCAAATACCAGGGCAAACAGGAAAGATGTTGAGATGTGATAAAAGAATTGGGAAGTCAGATTGATATTGATAATATTGACCTGAAAATCCCCGGTAAAATTGTCTGGTATAAAGGTAAATGTCAGGGCCAGGTGGTTGATGAGATTGTACAGAAAGAAATCATTGCTTGCAGGAGCAAAAATCACAAGATTGAAGATGTCCTTCATGTATGCAAAGAACAGTATTGCCAACACCAGCAACACGGCCAGTATTCGAAAAAGCACCTTTCTGAGATCATCAAGATGGTCCCAAAAAGTCATTTCATTTTCTTCATTCCCGGCCATGATTGTGCTTAGTCTTTTTTATCTTCTTCGATGTCTTTGCGTATCGTACTTTCTACATCCGACATGCCGTCTTTAAAATTTTTGACACCTTTGCCTATACCCCGCATAAGTTCAGGGATTTTTTTTCCACCGAAAAGTAATAATACCAAAAGAGCAATCAGGATGATTTCGCCTGTACCGATATTTCCTAGAAATAATAATTGATTCATGGTAGTAAATAATAATTAGAATTATAAATGCGTACCCTTTTGGGGATTAGCTACGCAAAAGTACGTTTTTTTGGGCAGATAATTGTGTGGTAAGCAATTTTTCAGATTTGATTTTTGTGTTTCACCAATAAATCAGGGCTCTGCCACCCAAAAATCCTGTATTTGCTTTTGTGTTTCTTTTTTTTCTTTTTTTCTTTTTTTTTATGCCCATGGTGAAATTTGTTTGTAGCACATAACGCTGAAACTGTAAAACAGAGGGGCTTTGTTTTGATTTAAATATTGAGTCCCCTCCGATTAACCCCATTTTTCAAAAAGTTGATAAATGCATAATT
>CAYGJI010000075.1:0-16006 GCA_964350125.1 uncultured Paludibacter sp.
CAAAAAAATAATTTAACAAATCGTCTGCTCAGACTTTTCGGAGTGGACTCAATATTGAAGCTGTATAAGTCGTATGAATTAAAAACGCCCGAAACTTTTGATTCCGGGCATTCTATCAAGGATTTTAGAATTAAGCTTCGGCAGTATTTGCCGCTTCTTCAGCTTCTTCCTTTTTTGCTTTTTTGTTTTTAGCATCAGCCTCTTCGGCAGCAGCTTCTACTTTTGCAGTTCTGGCCTTCTCAGCTTTCACCATTTTCTCGGCAGCAGCATTTACCAACTGGTCTTTCAGATCGGCAAGCGACTGAATGTCGCCCAAAGTGGTTTTTTCCTGAACACCTGATAAGTTTGCGGGTTCTTCTTTTTTGACTTTTTTGGCAGCTTTTTTAGCAGCATCCCCTGCACCTTCAGCAGCAGCAGCTTTTTCGGCACGTTTCAAATCTTCGTGGATGCGGCTGTGTGAAAGGATGATACGTTTAGCATCTTTGTTAAACTCGATTACCTTAAAAGTGAGTTTCTCATCGATCTGAGCCTGCGAACCATCTTCTTTCACAAGGTGCTTTGGTGTAGCAAATCCTTCAACCCCATAAGGTAACGAAACAACTGCGCCCTTATCCATCATCTCGATGATGGTTCCTTCATGAACGCTATCCACGGTGAACATGGTTTCGAGTACTTCCCATGGGTTTTCTTCAATTTGTTTGTGACCCAGACTTAGGCGGCGGTTAGCTTTGTCTATTTCAAGTACCTGTACATCGATTTCGCTGTTGATATGCGTGAATTCAGAAGGATGTTTCACTTTTTTAGTCCACGAAAGATCTGAAATGTGAATCAATCCATCGACGCCTTCTTCAATTTCAACGAAAACACCAAAGTTGGTGAAATTGCGTACTTTGGCAACATGTTTCGAGCCCATGGCATATTTCTCTTCGATATTTTCCCATGGATCAGACTTAAGTTGTTTGATACCAAGCGACATTTTGCGATCATCGCGGTCGAGGGTCAGAATTATAGTTTCGATTTCGTCGCCCACTTTCAGGAAGTCCTGAGCAGAACGCAGGTGTTGCGACCAGCTCATTTCCGACACGTGAATCAATCCTTCAACACCCGGAGCAATTTCAACAAAAGCACCGTAGTCGGCCATAACCACAACTTTACCTTTTACTTTGTCGCCAACCTGAAGGTTTGCACTCAGTGCATCCCATGGGTGAGGTGCAAGCTGTTTGAGACCTAATGCGATGCGTCTTTTCTCATCATCAAAGTCGAGAATAACAACGTTGATTTTTTCGTCGAGGGTAACAATTTCTTCGGGATGATTAACGCGACCCCAGGAAAGGTCGGTAATATGGATAAGACCATCGACACCACCAAGGTCAATAAATACACCGTAGGATGTGATGTTCTTAACAGTTCCTTCAAGAACCTGACCTTTCTGAAGTTTTCCAATAATTTCTTTTTTCTGATTTTCGAGTTCAGCTTCGATAAGTGCCTTGTGAGATACAACCACATTCTTGAATTCGTGGTTTATTTTGATCACTTTGAACTCCATGGTTTTGTTTACGAATACATCATAGTCGCGAATTGGTTTTACATCAATCTGCGATCCCGGAAGGAAGGCTTCTATTCCGAATACGTCCACGATCATACCACCTTTGGTGCGGCATTTTACGTAACCTTTTACAATTTCCTGGCTTTCAAGCGCCTTGTTGACACGATCCCAAGAGCGGGTAGCGCGTGCTTGTTTGTGTGAAAGGATAAGCTGTCCTTTTTTGTCTTCCTGACTTTCGATATACACTTCCACTTTATCGCCTACGCTTAGTTCGGGATTGTAGCGGAATTCGCTCATCGGAACGATACCGTCGGATTTGTAACCTACATTCACAACCACCTCGCGTTTGTTAATTGAGATTACGGTTCCTTCAACGACTTCCTTGTCTTTGATAGCATTCAAAGTCTTGTCGTAAATGTTTTGCAGTTCTGCTTTTGTCTGTGCAGAGTGTGTGTCGCCTTTTTCATAGGCATCCCAGTCGAAATCGTCACTTGCGTGTAACACTGCCACAGGCGCAGGCGCTGAGGGGGGAGCTTCTTCAATAACGGTTGCTAAAGGAGTTATTTCAACTTCTTCTACAACTGTCTCTTCAATTTCTTCAATTGCAGTTTCTTCGATTTCTTCAATTTCTTCAATTGCAGTTTCTTCAACTGCTTCTGTTTCAGCAACAACTTCAGGTGCTACTTCCTGCGTTTCCTCTACCGCGGGGGCAGTTTCAACGATTTCTTCAGAGTTTTGGATCAACTCCTCAGCGGGTTTTTGATTTTCTTCCATCTCGTGAAAATTTGTTTTTTACTAAATAAATAGTAGGTTAGACATTATGTTGATTTTTGCGGGTGCAAAGGTAATAAATTATTCTGATACATTTAACTACTATTCGATTCTTTATCGCTCAGAAAAGGGTGTAAACCACATTGACTTTCATAGGTTTTGTGATGTGATTTCCACCACAAATAGTAACTGCGCTCAACAGAAATTGTTGGTCAACCTCGGTCACATTATTATTTCCATCAGATTTTATTCTTACCGGAATTAGCATAAACGAATTGTTGTTGGTAAGTGCTGTCCCACTGTTTTTCGCATTTTTAAACTCTGTTGCCAGCATCTGCGCAATATCGAAACTGTAGAAATAATCTATCTCCCCTGAAGTTGAGTTTCTTTCATTAGTAAGTGTTCCAAGTATTGAACTTGTATTGTCGGGCAGTTTGCGTTTGATGAAAAAGTTCTGGTAATCAGCTTCTCTGATTAGTAAAACATTGCTAACCGGATTTTGAGCGAGGGCTGTAGTGCTTATTTCCGCTACATCTATCCGAAGTTTGGCATTATTGATGGCCAGCCTTTTACCTCCGCTTTGCATGTTAGTTTGCATTTGCAGCAAAGGGAAGTTGATTCGTGTATAAATATTGGCTGGTGATGAAATGTGATGAATATGCCCGGGGTTGGCAGCCAGTTTGTTTTTGATGGCTGTTGTGTCGGGATGCAGAAAACGGTTTACCTGTCGCACCCGTGCATTGGCCGGAAATGTAACCATCGAATTTACTTTTACAATAGAATCCTGACCCCGTGAGCCTTTGGTAGTATAAAAATAATGATAATAGTATTCCAGGTCAATTCGGCGAACATACAACATAACAGCTGATCCAAAATCGGGTACTACATATATGCCTTTAAACGCATTTATAAATGGATTTGCATTGGAATATGGAGCTTTGATCAGCGTAGAGAAGCGGGTTAAAAAATTGTCGGTCAATTTAATTGAGACATAGGTTGAGTCATTTCGTTTGGTGGCATCAACTGCTGTAAAGGTTTTTTTGCCGAGGAAAAGACTCTTGTCTGAAAAGTCGGAGGGATTCAGATTGGTGGGATAGGGCTGTGTATATCTGAATGTTGCTAAGTTCATTTCATATATACTGACGTGCATGGGTGAGTATTTGTCGCCAAAGAATCTGTTGTAATACATTACATACAAAATCGAATCGGGAACCATTCCGGGATGAAAGCTGTGATTTTCAGGATTTTCTACCTGTGCAAGTATATCAGCATGGGTTGTTCCGTAGGTTTCATCGAAAAAAGTTCCAAGCAAAAAGGAATCCTGACGCACATACATTGAAGGTACAAAAAAATCGCCGGAGCTGATTCTGAACGATTCGGCTGCAACTTCAATTTTGTCGGTTGCAGGCATGATTCCACTTCCTATATCTGCAATATTATCATCCTTGCAGGAAAGTATACTTGCTGAAACTATCAGCATCAGAATAAAATGAAGAACTTTCATAAGCTTTAGTAGCTGAAAAAGGGGGTTGAGAGTTAAATTACACTATCGTAAAAACGCACATAATCATCGACATAATCATCATCCTGGCGGTAAGGCAAAAATTTCTTTCCGGTTTGCTTTACATAATCAATCACTTCCGGATTTGTGTCAGGAACTGACTGTATTACGCCATCCGAGAAGTTGATAGCAAGTTTGTTCAGAGTAACAAAATCGATGTCTTTGTCTTTGAGAAAAGCCACATCCTGTTCATCAATTCCTTCAAGCATGAGTTTGTCGGCAAAAAGACTTCGGAACGGATTAACGAAATCATCGCTAAAAAGGGAGTATATCACTTTTGCATTTTTAAAGAAAGGATCCTGATTGTATGCTTTTTTGATGTAAAGCGGTGCTAAGGCAGTCATCCAGCCCAGGCAATGTATCACATCAGGTGTCCAGCGAAGTTTTTTCACAGTTTCCATTACTCCACGGATGAAGAATATTGTGCGCTCATCATTATCGCTGTATTCTTCGTGATTGGCATCACTAATGGTGTATTTGCGCTGAAAAAAATCCTCATTATCAATAAAATAAACCTGTAGCCGTGCTGACTGGATTGACGCAACCTTGATAATTAGCGGATGATCGGTATCATCGATAATCAGATTCATGCCCGAAAGCCGAATGACTTCATGCAATTGATTGCGTCGTTCATTAATAGCACCGAATCTGGGCATGAATGTCCTGGTTTCGCGTCCGCGGTCCTGTACTGCCTGAGGCAGATATCTGCCCATGTTTGCAATGTCGGATTCGGGTAAATAAGGGTAAATTTCCTGAGATATGTACAGAACTTTGTTAACTTTTTTCATGCAGCGCGAAAAATCTTCAAATATGATTGAAAAAATGTATGCAAAGATATACAAAAAAAATCGGAAAAAACGTCATCAGTCATCATTACCAATAAGTTTTTGTATTTTTGCAGCCGTTTTTGTTTTAGCTTAACAATCATCAACGATAGTGATACAGGTAGTAAAAGAAACGGGGGAACTTAATAAAGCTCTTGCTGATGCACGTATGCAGCATAAAAGTATTGGTTTGGTGCCCACCATGGGGGCATTACACCAAGGACATCTGATGTTGGTTAAACAATCGGTGACCGATAACGATTATACTGTCGTTACTGTATTTGTGAATCCCACGCAATTCAACAATCCCGACGATTTGCTTAAATATCCACGCAATTTACAAAACGATGTGGATATGCTTGAGCAAGTTTCATGCGATTTGGTGTTTGCGCCTTCGAGCGGGCAAATGTACAGTAATGACGAATTGGCAAAACCTTTTGTTTTCGACTTTGGTGGACTCGATCAGGTAATGGAAGGCCGGTTTCGTCCCGGGCATTTCAATGGCGTAGTTCAGATTGTGAGTAAAATATTCGATCTGATACAACCAGATAGAGCCTATTTCGGTGAGAAGGATTTTCAGCAGTTGTCAATCATTCACAGGATGAATAAAGTGTTGGGCTATGATATCGAAATAGTCGATTGTCCCATTGTAAGAGAATCTTCGGGTCTTGCCATGAGCAGTCGCAATGAACGTTTGACGCCCCAACAGCGAAATATTGCAGCCGGAATATCAAAAGTTCTGTTCGAATGTCGTAACTTTGTGCCGCAATTAAATCCTGCCGAACTCAAAGCATGGGTTGTTGAACAGATTTCCGGCATTGAAGGGCTCGAACTTGAGTATTTTGAAATTTCCAATGTGCACACGCTACAGCCGGTTGTTTCGTGGGATGAACCTTCGGTGGGCTGTATCGCAGTATTTTGTGGTGAAGTCAGACTAATAGATAACATACGATGCTCGTAACTGTTTTAAAATCAAAGATTCATCGTGCTTCGGTAACCGAGGCCAATCTGAATTATATTGGTAGCATCACCATCGATGTGGAATTGATGGAGGCTGCCAATATTTTACCGAACGAAAGGGTTTTTATTGTGAACAACAACAACGGAGCCCGCCTCGACACTTATGTGATTGCCGGCGAAAGAGGCTCCGGAGTAGTATGCCTCAATGGTGCTGCCGCCCGTTTGGTGCACCCGGGCGATGTAATAATCATCATGGCTTATGCCCAAATGGACATGGAAGAGGCCCGAGATTTCAAGCCTGCGATGGTATTTCCTGATACCAAAACCAATAAGTTAATTTAGCATTGGGAACTGTCATCGTAAAATACAATGCCGGTAACATACGCTCGGTACTTTTTGCCCTCGAAAGGATAGGGGTGGAAGCATTGGTGACTGATGATGCAGCTACAATCAGAAAAGCAGACCGGGTGATTTTTCCCGGGGTTGGCGAAGCTTCATCTGCCATGCAGTATTTACGTACCAAAGGTCTCGATGAAGTTATAAAATCACTAACGCAGCCTGTCCTGGGCATTTGTTTGGGAATGCAACTGATGTGTGCTCATTCCGAAGAGAATGATTCAAACTGCCTGGGTATTTTTAATCAGCAGGTTCTCCGTTTTCCCGAAACCCCGGGGTTTAAAGTGCCTCAGATAGGATGGAATAATATCGCAGATTTACACTCACCACTTTTTGCCGGAATAACCGAAAACGAATATATGTATTTTGTACATGGTTATTTTGTGGAAGCCTGTGAAAGTGCCATAGCAATGACCAATTATATCCAACCATATAGCTCTGCTATTCAAAAAGATAACTTTTTTGCTGTGCAGTTTCATCCCGAAAAATCCGGAGTTGCCGGTGAAAAAATTCTGAAGAACTTCGTAACCATGCATTGATGAAATTTTCGCTTTTACATACCGATTCAGAATCGCACGCCAGGGTCGGACTGATAACTACCGCCCATGGTGAAATTGAAACTCCCATTTTTATGCCCGTGGGTACGGTTGCTTCTGTCAAAGCCGTTCATTTTCATGAATTAAAGGAAGATATCAAAGCACAGATCATTCTCGGCAACACTTATCATCTTTATTTACGTCCATCCATGCACATCCTGGAGCAGGCAGGAGGTTTACATCGTTTTATGGGGTGGGATAAGCCAATTCTAACCGATAGTGGTGGCTATCAGGTTTTTTCTTTATCAGCAAATCGTAAATTGCTGGAAGAAGGTGCCCATTTTCGTTCTCATATCGATGGTAGTAAGCATTTGTTTACGCCCGAAAAGGTGGTTGATTTGCAGCGAAGTATAGGGTCTAATATCATGATGGCTTTCGATGAATGTACACCGGGCGATGCCACCTACGATTATGCACGCAATTCGATGGAGCTTACGCACCGCTGGCTCGACAGGGGTTTAAAACATTTTGCCGGAACTGAGCCCAAATACGGTTTTTCGCAGGCTTTTTTCCCGATAGTACAGGGTTGTGTGTATCCCGATTTACGCAAACGATCAGCTGAATACATTGCGTCGAAAAATCAGCCGGGTAATGCCATCGGTGGACTTGCTGTTGGCGAACCGGCAGAGACAATGTACGAGATGATTGAAGTGGTGAATGAAATTTTGCCTCAGGATAAGCCCAGATATCTGATGGGCGTGGGCACCCCGGAGAATATCCTGGAAGCCATCGAACGTGGTGTGGATATGTTCGATTGTGTAATGCCAACACGCAACGGACGTAACGGAATGATTTTTACTTCACAGGGTATCATGAATATGAAAAACGAAAAGTGGAAAAATGATTTTTCTCCACTTGACGAAACAGGTACATCTTATGTCGATCATGCCTATACAAAAGCATATCTGCGACATCTCTTTGTAAGTAAAGAGTTGCTGGCCATGCAAATAGCTTCAATTCATAACCTGGCTTTCTATCTATGGCTGGTTGCCGAAGCCAGAAAGCAAATCATGCAGGGAACTTTTACATCCTGGAAACGCGAGATGGTGTCGCGGCTCTCTACAAGGCTGTAATAAAAACCACATTAGTCACATTAGATTTTTAAGTGTTTGATTTCTGAAAGCTATACCTTAACGGTATAATTTATCTTTAAAAGCAATACTTATGTGACTAATGTGGTTAAAAAAAAGTCAAAACCAGCGCACGTAGCAGAAGTCCTGGCGATGAGGCAAATCTTCATTTTTCGGGAACATTCGGAAAGCATATTGGAATGATCCTGCCTGATGCATTTGGTAATCACCGCTGTAGTGAATAGTACTTCCTTCTGAGCCGACAGGTTTTAATTCTACCACTTCATATAAGGTCGTGTGGTTGTGCACATCCCTGCGGGTTATGACCAGTTCGATGCCAATCCCCTTGTCGTTGAGCGAACCGGTATCAATACTCACTTCGAATTTATAATCTTCCCCCACATGTGGTTCATGAATAAGCCTTTCAGGCATATCTACCCGGTTAATCTGAATTTGATCCCAGCCCGCTACCATTTTCTGCTTCCACGCAGCTATTTCTTTGGCTTTGGCATATTGGTTTTCTTTCAGTATAGCTGATCTTTGAGCTAATTTCTTATAAAACTTGCTGATATAATCATCGATCATGCGTTTGGTCGTAAAACGTGGTGTGATTTGGGCAATGGAATTTTTGATGTACTGAATCCATTTCGGAGATATACCGCGGGTGTCTTTGGCAAAATACAGCGGAATTATCTCATTTTCGAGCATGGTATATATGGTTGCTGCATCCAGTTGATCCTGATGTTCAGGATTTTCATAGGTTCTCTTTTCGGTGAGCGCCCAGCCGGCTCCTTTTACATAGCCTTCCAGCCACCATCCATCAAGTACTGAAAAATTCAGAACTCCATTCATTTGTGCTTTTTCGCCGGAAGTTCCCGATGCTTCGAGCGGACGGGTAGGGGTGTTTAACCAGATATCAACTCCTGAAATGAGCCTTTTGGCCATTCGCATATCATAATTTTCCAGAAAAATTACTTTTCCGAGGAACTGTGGCATGCGCGATATTTCGATAATACGCTTGATAAGTCCCTGTCCGCCACCATCGGCCGGATGTGCTTTTCCGGTGAAGAGAAACTGTACTGGACGTTGTGTGTTGTTTACAATTTTCTCGAGTCGTTCGAGGTCGGTAAACAACAGGTGAGCACGTTTGTATGTGGCAAAACGGCGACCAAAACCGATGATAAGCGCATTGGGGTTGATTGATTCGAGAATCGAAACGATGCGCGAAGGATCGCCCTGGTTTTTAAGCCAGTTTTCCCTGAACTGATTTTTAATGTAGGTAAGAAGTCTGTTTTTAAGAAATGTGCGGGTATCCCAGATAACCTGATCGGGGATTTGATGCACGGCTTCCCAGATTTTCATGTTCGACTGGTCGTTATAAAAATCGGATGAGAAATACTTCTCATATACTTTTTTCCATTCCGAAGCTGTCCAGGTGGGCAAATGCACCCCATTGGTAACATAGTTCACATGTAATTCCTGCGGAAAGTAGCCTTGCCAGATGGGATTAAACATTTCCTGAGAAACTTTTCCGTGCAGCCAACTAACACCGTTTACTTCCTGACAAGTATTGCAGGCAAAAACGCTCATCGAAAATTTCTCATCGTGATTTCCGGGATGTTCGCGACCCATATCGATAAAATCACTCCAGTCAAGTTGAAGTTGGGCGGGGTATTCACTCATGTATTTTTGAAAGAGCGGCTCTTCAAAGCTGTCGTGACCGGCAGGTACAGGCGTATGTACTGTGTAAAGTGAGCTGGAACGAACCACTTCAAGCGCTTCGCCGAAATTCAGTCCCGATTTCACATAATCCAGTAAGCGTTGTACATTAATCAGTGCTGCATGTCCTTCATTGCAATGATAAACCTGTTTTTCAATACCCAGTTTTTTCAGTGTGAGTATTCCTCCGATACCCAGCATGATTTCCTGTTTCAGCCGGTGCTCCCAGTCGCCACCATACAATTGATGGGTTATGCTGCGGTCTTCAGGATTGTTCTTTTCAACGTCGGTGTCGAGCAGATACAATTTAATACGACCTATATCCACCCTCCAAATGCCTGCATATACATTCCGTCCGGGGAAGGGGACTTCGATATAAACCGGCATATCATGCTCGTCTTTCACAAGAGTAATGGGTAAACTGGCAAAATCCTGGGCTTCATAAATGGCAACCTGCTGACCATCAACCGAAAGCGATTGCGTGAAATAGCCGTAGCGATAGAGAAAGCCGATCGCAGTCATATTGATGGCGCAATCACTGGCTTCTTTCAGATAGTCACCAGCCAAAACACCCAGACCACCCGAATATATCTTCAAAATCTCAGTGAGACCATATTCCATGCTGAAATAGGCCACTGAGGGTTTTGTGGTGTCGAATTCTTTTTTCAGATAAGCCTGAAAACGATCGTATATGCTGTTGATTTTTGTGTTGAAGTCATTATTTTTGCCAAGTTCGTTGAGCTGCATTAACGAAAAGTTATTCAGTAATTTAACGGGATTGGAAGAAGCTTCAATCCAGGCCTCCTTGTCGATGTTGCGGAACATATTTTTGGTTTCACTGTCCCATACCCACCAAAGATTGGAAGCAATCTCTTCTAATTTACTGAGGTTTTCGGGAAGATTCGACTTTACGTTCAGTTCCCTCCAGTGAATATCATTTACCTGGTTGACTTTAATTCTCATTGGGGTAATAATTTTATGTTGATTGTAATTCTTTATATGTTGTAAAATATACTATGCAAAAATAATGCATTTTAGCAAACAAAAAACATGTTTTACAACATGAAAATTAAACAGTTCCCGCAAACCTTTGAAATGATTTCACCTCTTTCAAAAAAACTGCGAAACAGGAAGTACTTAGTGGGCTATTGGTTGCAATGCGAAAGTGTAAGCGTCTTCATAGAAGCCTATAAAATGCTTCCAGAGTGCTTTTTCGGCTATGAGAGAAGCTTTATGTCGGGCACTATTCACTTCGGTTTCGTTCATGCGACTGAAATCGCAGATCATTTGGGCTATCTGCTTGGCTACCTGATAGCTGTTGTAGTCGGATCGGTGGATGATGCCCACGCCTTCGGTGATGTTTTGTGTTTCGTTGTTGACCCATTCGCCAAATCCTGAGAGATTGGTGGTGATGGTAGGGATATCGAATGCCACACTTTCGAGTGGAGTATATCCCCAGGGTTCGTAATATGAGGGAAAAACCGACAGATCGAACCCGATGAGCAAATCGTAGTAGGACTGCTTGAAAATACCATCGTAATGATTCACATAAGCAGGAACAAAAATTACTTTCACCCGGTCGGGAGCATCGTTGCGCAGGTGAAACCAGTCGAGTGCTCCCATCACCGGGTCGTTTTTGATATCGTGTAACTCGTGGGTAGTGATTTTGTTATGGTAATCGGGCATTTTGTCGGGCGATTGAAGTGCTGCTTCCAAATCGCTTCGGTGCCCCTTATGCCATCCCGGAACCATGATAAATGCCACCACCTGTTTGGTTAAATCGCATCTGTCTTTCAGGTTTTTAAGCGATTCGATAAACACATCGATACCTTTGTTTTTGTATTCGTAACGACCTGCAGTCACTACGAGCAACGAATCATCAGGAATATCCGATCCGGTGAGCGTTTGTGCAACTTTCAGTAGCAAATTTCTTGCTTCAGTCCTTTTTTTCTGAAAGTTTTTCCCCTGAGGAACAAAATCGTTTTCGAAACCATTGGGAGTAATCACATCCGGGAACTTTTCGAGCAATTGGCCGCACTCGCGGGCAGTAATTCCACTAACGGTAGTAAAACAATCGGACAGATGGGCTGCCCTCTTCTCGGCCGAATGTTTCGAAACCATATTCAGTTCTTCAGCCATCTGATCACCATTATATTCCTGCAGATAATCGTAAAGTGGTTTGTGATTACCGGCAATCGAACGTCCGATAGAAGTGGCATGGGTAGTGAAAATCGTAGCAACGGATGAAAGATTTGCTTTGATATAAAACAAACCGAAGGAAGTCATCCATTCATGAAAATGTGAGATAACTTTATGTTTTACATTCAGTTTAAAAAAGCGGTAGTAGCTTTCCATAACCATGCCCGATGCCCATCCGAACATCGACGAATCGTCGTAATCGCCATAAGCAGCAATTGAATTCACTCCGTATGTTTCCCACACTTTAGTGTAAATTTCATTTTTTGTTTCGAGAAGGGGTTTAAAATCGACCAACACAGCCACAGGATTTCCGGGTATTTTCCAGCGGCCTGCTCTGATTTCAAGATGATATTCAGCAAGGGTAAACTGTTTCCATCCGGGAAAAAGATCGACACATTCTTCAAAATGAGGATTGGAGGCCTGATGCCACAGTTCAGGTCCAATAAAAATGAGATTGTCGTTGAGTTTGGCAGTAAGCGTGGCAGCCCTGGTCGAAAGTACTGTATAAATACCTCCAACCATATTACAAACTTCCCAGCTACTCTCAAATATATAATCAGGTTGAATAGTGTCTTGCATACAATTATAAAATGAATTGCAAAAGTAGTGATTTTTGCCTGAAAAAAATGCATTACATTTGTCGGTAGATTCCCGTATTTTAAGCCATGCAACATTTATTCGTTTTTTTTATAGTTATATTGCTGTTGTACAGCTGCAAAACCCACAGGGAAATTCCCCCTGCAGCGGTTGTTAATCATGCCGATATCGTGCATTTCAGGCCCGATTCACCGATGGTGATTTATAAAACAAGGGCTGATTATTCGCAATTTGTGCCTGTGCGCATGAATGCCGACCGCACTGAGATTATTGAAGCACCGCATCCCGCCGATTTGATTCATCAGGGTAGGCTGGCTTTTCCTGTAGCACTTAATCAGGGTTATTGGATTGATAATCTTGGAATTACGCCAGATGTTGCCTATTTACGGTTTACTATTGAGAATTACAGCAAACTCGATGAGCCTTTGTCGGTTGAAATCATGATGCGTTATATCCTTGATGCCTATCCGCTGACAGAAATGTATCGGTGCGGTTACAGGAACGAATACAGGGATATTTTTAAAGAAGTAAATGTGTTGGTTGCCAGGGGGTTGACCAATTGTATGAAAATAGTGGTACCCCTGAAGCCGGTTCCACCTGTACTGCCTCGTAATGAACGTAAGTAAGCCGGTTATACGCAATTATCTGTTGTTGCTCACAGGCATCATCTGCATTTCGTGGTCGGCTATATTTGTTAAGCTGGCTGATGTAACAGGTATAGCATCAGGCTTTTACCGTTTGTTTTTTGGTACATTGGCCATCATCCCCTTATGGTTGTATTATAAAAAGCCTGTCACCGATCTGAAAGCTATTCGTATTGCCATCCTTTGCGGTGTGCTTTTCGGTGCAGATATAGCTTTGTGGAATTCATCCATTATGTTATCCAAGGCATCCATTTCCACCCTTTTAGCCAATTTGGCACCCATCTGGGTCGGACTCGGCGCCCTCTTTTTTATGAAGGAAAAGCCCGGAAAGATATTCTGGGTGGGCACTTTCATAGCCTTAGTTGGTGTTGTGATGATAATGGGTGGCAGGCAGGTTTTTAGCAATGAGTTTTCGATGGGCAACGGATTAGCCATCCTGGCAAGCATGTTTTACGGTGCTTACCTGCTTACAGTTCGCAAGGGTCGCAATACGCTCGATACCTTCAGTTTTACAGCCATTTCTATGTTATCAAGTACCGTAGTACTGGGAGTCATCAGCCTTTTTGCGGGTGTCCCCATGTGGGGATTCAGCAATCAAAGCTGGTTCTATCTTGTGGCGTTGGGTATTGTACCTCAGGTGATTGGCTGGCTTACCATCAATCAGGCACTCGGTCATATCTCACCCACTGTAGCATCGGTCAGCCTGCTGAGCCAGTCTGTTTTTACCGCTATCTTCTCCATTCCCGTGCTCAGCGAATACCTCAGCTGGCCGGAAATGCTGGGTGCCATCGTTGTGCTGGCTGGCATTTTTCTGGTGAATAGTCCGAAGTTTCATTGGAAAAGGAAGATATTGGGAAGGTTGTTCGATTGATTGTTACGGATGTTTTATTTGAATTTTCAGTGTAAACATGTTTAATTGTTGGTTTTCAAAATTAAATCAGAACATTGATACGTAAATGTAAATGTTTTTATTTATTTTTGTGCGAATTTTTATTTTACAGGATGTAAAGTAAATTATTTGCAGCTAAAACCAATAAATCTAAGAAAAATAATGTCTGGTAGTTTCGAATCACTTATTCGCCAAATTCAGTCCGTTCAATCGGCATTGCAACATGCTGCAGCCCACGCCGTCAACGCAGGTTTAACAATTCGCAACTGGTTGATAGGTTATTACATTGTGGAGTTTTTAGGGCTTAATGACCGGGCTAGTATGACAAAAAACGATTAGTATGCATCACAGCCAAATAACTTCAACCCCATGAAACACTACCTATTAATCATCCCCCTCCTTTTTGCACTTAGTTTATCAGCTCAAAATAGCAAAACACAGGTAAGCAGCTACGACATGATCATGGGATCATGTTTAGAAAGTAAACATGTTTTTCGGGGAACCGAATATGTTTTTTCGGATATGGTTGAGAATGTGTATGTTTATGCTGATGAGGGCCTGGTGACTGCTAAGATTAGGAAGTTCGATCCGGTTAGTGGACAAGCAATGTCCAATGGAAGAATTATTCAGTACGACCTGATTAATGGCAAAACGGTTTGGAGCAAGCGGATTGGTAAATCTGACAAGATAGATTTGTACGGAAATTCTTTAGTGCTGACGAGAAATAATTCAAGCAGATTTCTCGATGCATATAGTGGATCTGTCCGAATGCGGTTCGATAACAATTTCTATCTATTTGATGAGGTTCATAATATCGGTCTGGGCTATTCTTTCTATGGTTTCAACGAATTGGAGGGCATTGATATGAACACTTCGCAAGTGCTTTGGAAAAGAAAAGTGAACAGGGATTATGGATGGAACAATAGCTTTTATGCCAACGATGCTACACTGATCGTGGTTGCAGGTGGTATTCATTCGATAAATATCAAGAATGGTAATGGCTGGAGCTACGAAACCAAAACGGGTAAAAAGGATTATAGTGGTACTATTGCAGCTAATGTGGTTGGACTGGCTCTGGGGTTACTTACAGGAACTTTTGTGGTCAGTACCGGACATAGTGTTGTACACGATTTGGTATCCAATCTTTGGTCTGATAGTACAAATTTCTATTTGGCTTCCACAGAGCAAATTGCGAAAATCGATAATCTTAGCGGGCGGGTGCTTTGGAAAAGTCAGTTTGTGACAAACGAGGTTGGCTCTTCCTATGTTTTTAAAAATAGGGATGTTGTGTGTGTGGTAAACCGCGGATTTGCCTATATGAATGGTAGATATATTCGTTTTGGGAAGCCTTTTATAGCGGCTTATAATGATGTTACCGGTGCAGAGATTTATAAAAAGCAAATTGTGGTAGGTGATGAGGCTGTAACAGGTTTTGATATTCGCGACAATAACTTGTTTCTGCTTTTAGGAAACAGGATGATGAAGTTTGCTATCGAAACAGGAACAAAACTGGCAGAAGAATATTTCCCGGAGAAGAATTTTGGAGAGTTAACCGGTTTTGCAGGCAATCAGATAGCCGTAGTCGCCGGTAATGGAAAGTTTGCGAGCCTGAATACGGCCGACTCTACAAGCATTTACATTACAATGAACAGGAATCGTTTACTTGCTATCGATACAGCACTGCAGGTCGTTAAAACCTTCAATAAAGAGGAATTCAGCACATCTTTTTACGAAACACCTGATTTTAAATTCTATTTGAAGGATGGTAAAGTACTGGTTGCCAATAATGAGGGACGGATAATTGCCGAACTAAATGCAAGTAACAGAGCATTCATGATAGGTACCGCAATGTATGATATTCAGGGTAAGAGTTTGATTGTTGCCGATTTGAAGGAGATGTTCAGGTATAATCCCAAATTGTCCATTAGAACCATCAAGTAGAAAAGTCGAACTCAAAGCAAGTAGATTTTTCCCAAAGTTTTCTTATCCATGCTCTTCTGTTCATTTGAAGAGCCATTTTCACGATAACTTTGTTTGAGTGTTCTTCTATATATGCTGGAATGGCCAGCATTTTATATCGTAAAGCAGATAGCCTGTTTCGCACCTTGTTTTTGATAATTACCAGCTTAACCCATTTTGCAGCTAATCGAACTAAAAATCTTGCTGTTCAATAGTTTGCGCATCTTCGAGTTCCGATTTGTGTACTACAAATTTTTTCTTTTTGAAGGGAGCAT
>CAYGJI010000076.1:0-15524 GCA_964350125.1 uncultured Paludibacter sp.
GCCGAACGTGAAGGCGATTACGGTAAAGTGGCTGAAATACGCTACGGTAAAGTAAAGAATCTGGAGGGCCATATTGCTGCCTATCAATCGGAACTGGCAACTATTCAGGGAGGCAATGCGCTGATTAAGGAAGAGGTTGACAGCGAAGATATTGCTGAGGTGGTAAGCCGCTGGACTGGCATTCCGATTCAGAAAATGCTTCAGAGTGAGCGTGATAAACTGCTGCATTTAGAAGAAGAGTTGCATTTGCGGGTAGTTGGGCAGGACGAAGCTATTGCTGCTGTGGCAGGACTGTTAATTTCAAAAACACCATTATCATCATGACTTCCAATATTGGTTCAACCCTGATCAGGGACAATTTTGAGAAAATCAATCAACAGAATCATGATGAAATGATTGAGAGGACTAAGAATCAGGTTTTTGAGTTATTGAAACAAACTATCAGGCCCGAGTTTCTGAATCGCGTGGATGAACTGATTATGTTTGCTCCTCTCAATGAGCAGCAGATTCGGGAAGTCGTAAAATTGCAGTTAGAATCGCTTCGGAAATTATTAAAGGAGCATGGAACTGAGCTGGAAGTAAGCGATGATGCTATTAAAGATATTGCAGAAGCCGGCTTTGATCCACAGTTTGGTGCCCGTCCGGTAAAAAGAGCCATTCAAAAAATGCTGTTGAATGATTTGTCGAAAGCAATTCTTTCGGGGAAAGTTAAACAACAGGGTGTGATAAAGGTTGATGTGGGGGAAGAGGGATTTCAATTTGAAAATGTATGAGTAACATGCAGAGACAAGTAAAGCCTTGTCTCTGCTCATTTTTGCATGCCCTGTCACTGCAAAAATTTGATATACACCTATCAAATTAGGTGTTCATTCCACCACAAACATTGATTACCTGTCCGCTTACATAAGAAGATAGGTCAGATGCGAGGAAAAGCGTAACATTAGCCACTTCTTCAGGCCTTCCGCCTCTGCGAAGAGGAATATATTCGGCCCATTTAGCGCGCTGTTCGTCGGTTAAAGCATGAGTCATCTCGGTTTCAATGAAACCAGGGGCGATTGCATTAGCGCGGATTCCGCGGGTACCAAGTTCTTTGGCAATCGATTTGGCCAAACCTATCATACCAGCTTTTGAAGCGGAATAATTGGATTGTCCGGCATTACCCGAAACACCAACTACAGAGCTCATATTGATAATAGAGCCGTTGCGTTGTTTCATCATGATTGGGGTACATGCATGAATAAAGTTAAAAGCTGATTTCAGATTTACATTAATTACTGCATCCCACTGAGCTTCGCTCATGCGCATCATCAAACCATCTTTGGTAATACCTGCATTATTTACCAGAATATCTATGCGACCAAATTCCTTATGAATTTCTTCAACAACAGCATGTGTGTCGTCGTAACTGGCTGCATTCGAAGCATATCCTTTCGCTTTCACACCGAGAGCTTCGATTTCTTGCTGCGTATTCAGGGCGTTTTCGTCGATATTCAAATCGGTAAAAGCAATTGCAGCGCCTTCGCTAGCCAACTTCATGGCAATAGCCTTACCAATACCACGGGCAGCACCTGTAACAATGGCTACCTTTCCTTCCAGTAATTTCATAAAACTGATTTTAAATTAAATATGAATATTGAATTATTATCGTTCACTCATCATTGAAAGCAGGAACTCATCATTATTTCTGCTTCTTTCCATTCTTTCTTTCATAAATTCCATGGCTTCGATTGGATTCATGTCAGCCAGGTATTTTCTCAGAATCCACATTTTATTCAGTGTGGCAGCATCGAGCAAAAGGTCGTCGCGGCGTGTACTCGAAACCATGATATCCACAGCAGGAAACACACGCTTATTAGCTAATCGGCGATCGAGCTGAAGTTCCATATTCCCGGTACCCTTGAATTCTTCAAAAATAACATCATCCATTTTGGATCCGGTTTCGGTAAGTGCAGTAGCAATAATTGTCAGACTGCCACCGTTTTCTATATTACGGGCTGCGCCGAAGAATCGTTTGGGTTTATGAAGTGCATTGGCATCTACCCCACCCGACAGAATTTTTCCGGAAGCAGGCATAGCAGTATTGTAAGCACGTGCAAGTCGGGTAATTGAGTCGAGCAAAATCACAACGTCATGACCACACTCCACAAGTCTTTTGGCTTTTTCATGTACCATGGCAGCCACGCGTACATGCCTTTCAGCCGGTTCATCAAAGGTTGAGGACACCACTTCGGCTCTAACACTACGCGCCATATCGGTCACTTCCTCCGGGCGCTCATCTATAAGCAATACAATCATATAAACTTCAGGATGATTGGCTGCAATGGCGTTGGCAATTTCTTTCAGAAGCACTGTTTTACCTGTTTTAGGTTGGGCCACAATCAAACCACGCTGACCTTTTCCGATAGGTGAAAACAAATCGACCATGCGTACCGATAACGGATCATTTGAGCCAGTACAAAGATTGAATTTTTCGTTCGGGAACAAAGGCGTCAGGTGTTCGAATGGTACCCTGTCGCGTACATATTCCGGACTTCTTCCATTAATTTTTGATACGCGGATCAGGGGGAAGTATTTTTCACCCTCTTTAGGTGGACGGATAGCACCAACCACAGTATCTCCAGGTTTCAAACCAAAGAGTTTAATTTGCGATTGAGAAACGTAAATATCGTCGGGCGAACTCAGATAATTATAGTCGGCCGAGCGTAGAAATCCATAACCATCGGCTACCATGTCTAAAGTTCCTGTACCATCAAGGATTCCATCAAAATCATATTGTCTTTCAGGTCTCTGAGGAAGGAATTTCGGGCGATTTTGGAACTGGTTGCTTTTATTAAAACCCTGATTTGGATGTTGCGATGTTATTTCAACTTGAGTTGCTGAGGCATCGCTGGCTGCTGCATCTATTTCTTTTTCAGGTGTTTGTTCAACAGCATTATCTTCTATTGATATCGCTGTTTCTTCTTCTGTTGCATGTTGATTTTCGACCGAATAAGCATCAATCACTGCATTTCTGTTATTATCAGTATCTGGTTGTTTGCCTGTACCTTTTTTTCTTCCCCTTTTTGATTTTTCGGAAGTAGTCTCTGCTATTACTTCTGGAGTAAAATTTTCCTGTGAAATCAATTTATCAACTAATTCAATTGTCTCAACTGGTTTATTTTGAATCATTTCAATACCTGGTACCGGAACTGGCATTGTTGCTGATTCTCCTTCGGATTTTACAAGTTTCTTAACCTGAAGTCGTGGACGCTGCTTCCCTTCTCGTTGCTTATTCGATGGCCTCTCGTTTTTAATCCCGGATTGAGTTTCTTTGGCTTGTTCAATTTCTTTGGGGAGTGTAGTCAGCACTGTTGATTCCTTAGGTTTGGATTGATTTGGAGGTTTCTGATTCGTATTTTTTCGTCCGGGTCCGTGAGCGTGTTTGAGTCTTTCAGGTTTATTTTTCTCTTTGGCAGCTTTCTGTTGAGAGTTTACGATAGCCTGTTGATCAAGTATATCATACACAAGCTTTTGTTGTACTATGATGCGTGGCACTTTGACACCGAGTTCGCCCGCAATCTGTTTGAGCTCAGTCAAATCCATTGACTCAAGCTGAGAGAGGTTATAATTACTCATATAATTGGTTAATACGTTATATCGGGACAGGATAATCCCATTTGAAATTACAAACGTTGTTGGAATTAATTAAATATTAAATAGTATTTGTTTGAATTGAAAATCAAAGCAGGTATGCTTTTATTGGAATAGAAACGTGGGGCAAAGGTAAATCAATATTTTGAATTAGCAAAGTTTTGACTACATTTGCTCCGAATTTTTTAAAAAACATTATTTTATGGGACTAAAACTCAGACTCACATTGATGAGTTTCCTTCAGTTTATGATTTGGGGATCATGGCTAATTACAATCGGTGTTTACTGGTTCAGCAATAAACAATGGGATTCAGCTCAATTCGGAGCCATTTTTTCAACCCTGGGTATTGCTTCGGTGTTCATGCCGGCTTTGTTTGGTATTGTGGCCGACAAGTGGGTAAATGCAGAAAAACTGTACGGAATATTACATATTTTAAGCGGTGCTGCCATTTTTAGCCTTACATTTGCTGATAGTCCGGATTCTTTTTTTTGGGTGATGCTTGTGGCTATGATTTTCTACATGCCAACAATTGCCCTTTCGAATTCAGTAGCTTACAATGCGCTGAAATCTAATGGTTATGATGTTGTTAAGTCATTCCCTCCCATTCGGGTATGGGGTACCATTGGATTTATTGCAGCGATGTGGATTACCAATCTCACCGGCAACAAAGCTACTGAAGTGCAGTTTTACCTTTCATCTGTTTATTCATTGATTTTGGGTGTTTATTCATTTTCATTACCGGCATGTCCACCACAACTTAAAGGCAGGAAATCAGTAAGTATCATTGATTCGCTTGGACTTAAGGCATTTAAACTCTTTGCCAATTACAAAATGGCGTTATTTTTCGTTTTCTCCATGTTTTTGGGTGCTGCCCTGCAATTAACAAATATGTATGGCGATATTTTTCTCGACGATTTCAAACATGTTGAGCAATATGCCGATTCATTTGTAGTGAAGTACTCGACCATCATAATGTCTGTTTCCCAGATTTCTGAAACATTGTTTATTCTGGTTATTCCCTTCTTTCTCAAGAATTTTGGAATCAAAAATGTGATGTTGTTGAGTATGCTGGCCTGGGTTTTACGTTTTGCTTTGTTTGGTTTTGGTAATCCCGACGATCGTTTGTGGATGTTCCTGCTCTCTATGGTTGTGTATGGCATGGCATTCGATTTTTTCAATATCTCAGGCTCGTTGTTTATCGAAAATACCACGGATACCTCCATTCGTTCAAGTGCTCAGGGGCTATTTATGATGATGACTAACGGTTTTGGAGCCATCATTGGCAGTTACGGAAGCGGAATTTTGATCAGAGAATTTTTCACATTAGAAGGTGGTGCTAAAGACTGGCAGAATATATGGTTTGCATTTGCGGCCTATGCTGCTGTAGTTGGAATATTGTTTGCAATCTTATTTAAACACAAACACGTTAAAGAGGAAGTTTCAGGTGCTGTGAGGCATTAACTTTGTGTTCTTTGTGTCTTTTTTGTAAAACTTGGTGGAATTGAATATTGAAAAGTAAGGATTCCACTAAGTTTTTTTTCAGAAAGTGTTGAAAAAAATCCTTATTAATTAACGATGGTTTCAGAAAGGTACATCACCCGGACCGACTGGATGTAGTTGGGGGGGTTCGCCTCCTGTTCCATTGATTTTGGAAGCGATAACCTGATAACTGCCACCCGGGAGATTGTCGTCGGGATCGTAATCGTCTTTATTCAAAAACTTAGCAAATTCGCTCTTAAATTTAAGTTGCACATCGCCCACTGCACCGTTTCTGTGTTTCGAAACAATGATTTCGGCCAGTCCCACCACAGAATTTCCGCTGTTATCGGTATAAATCTTGTAATATTCGGGTCGGTGAATAAAGCAAACCATATCTGCATCCTGCTCAATGGCACCCGATTCGCGCAGATCTGATAGCTGCGGACGCTTGCCATCATAGCCCGAGCGACCTTCCACCCCACGATTCAGCTGGGAGAGTGCTATGATAGGTATGTCGAGCTCTTTGGCCAGTCCCTTGAGCGACCTCGAAATGATACTTACTTCTTGTTCACGGCTTTGAAAGCTCATTCCCGAGGCGTTCATCAACTGAAGGTAGTCGATAACCACTATTTGAATTTTTTGTTCTCTTACCAACCTGCGGGCTTTACTTCGTAGTTCAAACACCGACAAACTGGGTGTGTCGTCGATATAAACAGGTGCATCGAGCAAGTGTGTAATATCGCGGTCAAATCTTTCCCATTCGTGTCTATCGAGCTGACCGTTCTTAATTTTTTCTCCTTCAAGCTGACAAACATTCATTATCAAACGATTAACCAGCTGCACATTCGACATCTCCAAAGAAAAAACCGCAATTGGGATATTCTGATCAACAGCGATATTTTTGGCCATTGACAATATAAAGGCTGTTTTACCCATGGCTGGTCGGGCTGCGATAATGATTAAATCGGATTTTTGCCAACCGGAAGTAATTTTATCGAGCGTATGAAAGCCACTTTTTACCCCGCTTGCGCCCTGTTTGGATGCAGCAAGCAGCATTCTGCTTCGGGCTTGTTCAATAACCGGGTTGATTTGAATCACGTCTTTCTTCTGATTTCGCTGCGAAATTTCAAAAAGCATCCCTTCTGATTCCTGTAACAAATCATCTACATCTGTTTTTTCATCAAAAGCCTTGGTTTGTATGTCGGATGAAACCCTGATCAACTCACGCGCAAGGTATTTCTGAACAATAATCCGCGCATGATATTCGAGATGTGCTGCTGAATTGACCTTGGCTGTGAGTAAAGTGATATAATAAGGTCCACCAACGTCATCGATGGTGCCATTCTTGCGTAGTTGTTCAGTTACCGTATGCATATCAACCGGTTGCTGACGAATAGCAAGCGACTGAATAGCTTCAAAAATCTTCTGATGTGCAATTTTGTAAAAACATTCTATTTTTAAAATGTCTGAAACAATGGAATAAGCATCGGTTTCGAGCATGATAGCACCTAAAACGGCTTCTTCGAGTTCTGGTGCCTGGGGCGGTAATTTGCCGTATTCATTGGCCTGAATTACCTGATTCTGAGTGCTTTTTCTGGGATAAGTTTTTTTTTCCTGTAACATAAGTTCCTTCATTTCTGATTACCAGCCGGCAAATTTACACATATTTAATCTGCAGTATGCTGACAGAACTTTAAAAGTTACCAACAAAAACCGATGAGTTATCAAACATTGAATGGTTTTCGGGTAATTTGTCAAATATCCCGAAAACCGAAGAACCAGAACCCGACATTGAAGCATATAATGCACCCACATCATACAGTTTTTGTTTTATGACTGCAATTTCAGGATATAGTTTGAAAACTGATGGTTCAAAATCATTCTTCATGCTATCCTTCCAGATAGATATGGGTTTTCGGATAATTTCAGTCAATGATACTGCTGGTTTGGCTGGCTCAATCCTGGAATAAGCATCTGCAGTTGATACATGAATCGGAGGCTTCACCAACACCCAAAAAAAACCGGCCAGATTCAGATCAACTTCCGTAAAAATATTTCCTGTTCCGGTTGCGAATACGGGTTTATTGCGGATAAAAAAAGCGCAATCGGCACCAATTCTGGAAGCATAAAGCTCAAGTTCTGAATTGGTTAAACCAATCCTGAAAAGGTCATTCAGCAATTTGAGTGTATATGCAGCATCGGATGAACCTCCACCCAGTCCAGCACCAACAGGAATAATTTTCAACAATTCAATCTTCACTGGTGGAAGTTTAAAATCGGCTCTCAACAAATTGTAGGCTTTTTCTACCAGATTATCACCGGGTTTTGAATTCAGCTCAATACCCGATAAGCAGAACTGAAAATCAGAGCCATAGGATAAAATTTTAATGCTGATCTTATCTGCCAGGTGTAAAGGGTAGAATATTGTTTCAATATTATGGTAGCCGTCCTCCCTTTTTGAGCTGATGTTAAGTCCCAGATTGATTTTTGCATTGGGCATAGCAATGATATTCCATTCCTGATTCATTTCCGATAAAAATATAGATACTGATTGTAAAGATTGATTGAATAAACAACAAGACAAAAGTACTAAAAATGACAAGCCAAAAAAAATGCCCGGAGATATAACTCTCCGGGCGTGCAAACTTTCAGAAAAAAATCTCGGTTTTAACTTCTTGACTTTTGCAGTTGATTAAACAATTCAGATGTTTATCGGTTGCATATTATAAATTGATTGAATTACTTATTGCATCATTGTATTTCGCTGCAAATGTATAAAGAATTATCACTTAAATTGGGTTCAAAATGTACAAAAAACGGGTCAAAAGAACAAAAATATAATTTTGTACAGTTTGCTGAATTCAATTATATTACTATTTTTGTCAAAAATATGATATTGTATGTTAGATGCTATCATTTATCTGAATCCTATATATGTTACTCTGTTTTGGGCAGTTATACTCAATTTGTCACGCCGGAATTCAACGCCGGCCAAGAGTTTTCTTGGCAAATTCATGATTTTCGCATTCATCATCTACCTTTCGCATTTCAAATTCTACTATCCGTTTACTGATATTTATGCATTAATAGACCCTTTATATCAGTTTTCTTCATTGATGATTTATCCTATGTATTATGTTTACATTCGACTGCTTACAGTAGATAAGACTTTCTCTTTACGCCTTCATGGTCGGTATTTTTTGCTTCCCGCAGTAATGACAATTATTTATCTGCTTGCAATTTTATTGTCTGATTTCCAGGATTATAAAGTCTGGCTTTATGACAAGAACAGTATAGTGCAAACATCAAAAACAAGTTACCTTGAAACAGCTTACTTTCTGATCAGGTTTGTGTTTGTCGTTCAGTTGATATATCTTATGTATGCAAGTTCAAAAAAGTTGAATAAATACAAAGGTCAGGCGGGACAATTTTACTCCGATTACGAAGACGGAAAAAATATCAATGTTTTCATGATTATTATCACCATGCTGATAACAGGAGTAATATCTTTTATAGTTGCTGTACTCAGCCGGGATTATTTTGTTGATAAACCCCACCTGCTGATCATACCATCGGTTTCATTTTCAATATTGCTTTTTATTATTGGTTATCTTGGTATGATACAAAAGTCGGTTAACCCAACTTTCGAAATGCCTGCTAATACTACAGCAAATGATGATAATGGCAGCAAGGAAAATCAGTACAACAAAGAAATACTGATTAAAATTCTCGATTTGTTTGAAAACCAGAAGATTTACCTTGCCAACGATTTGAATATTGTGCATCTGGCGAGTATTACGGGGTCTAACAGAACTTATATTTCGCAAATAATAAACCAACATTATCAACAAAACTTCTGTTCGTTTGTTAATAGTTACCGTATCCGGGATGTAAAAAAACTCATCAAATCAGACCCGCACTGTACCAATCAGATGTTGGCTGACAAATGTGGATTTAGTTCTACAGATTCGCTGAAAAGGGTGGTGAAAAATCAGACGGGTATGTCGGTCTCCGAATTAAAAAAAAGCAATATTCAATCATAAAGAATAGATTTTCATGAATTATACTCCCAAACCCGAATGGCTTCGAATCAAATTATTCAGTGAAGATAAATTTTCAGATGTTAGCGCATTAATAAAAAGTAAAGGATTACATACAATTTGCAGTAGTGGAAGATGCCCGAATCAGAGCGAATGCTGGAGCCGTGGAACGGCAACCCTGATGATTTTGGGTGAGATTTGTACCAGAGCCTGTAAGTTTTGTAATACAAAAACCGGCCGACCGCTTGCTCCCGACCCGCTCGAACCTGTAAAAACAGCTGAGACAATCAGGGAACTGAAATTGAAACATGCAGTAATTACCTCTGTTGACAGGGATGATTTAAAGGATGGAGGTGCTTCAATTTGGGCTGAAACAATTCGGATGGTGAAACAAATGAATCCCGGTACTACGCTGGAGGTGTTGATCCCTGATTTTGACGGAAAAACCGAACTGGTTGACCTTATTATTGCAGCAAAGCCGGATATAATTTCGCACAATCTTGAAACAGTCAGAAGAATTACACCTCAAATACGAACCAGGGCAAAATATGATACCAGTCTGAAAGTGCTTCAACACATTGCCTCCTCTGGTAGTCCGGCTAAAACAGGAATTATGCTTGGTTTGGGTGAAACTGAAGAAGAGATTCTTGAGCTGATGGATGATGTGTTGGCCAACGATTGTCGCATCATCACAATAGGACAATACCTGCAACCCAGTCGCAAACATGCCCCTGTGAGTGCCTATATCCATCCCGATAAATTCAAAGAATACAAAGAAATAGCACTGGCCAAAGGTTTCAGGATGGTTGAAAGCGGTCCGTTTGTTCGCTCATCATATCATGCCGAAAAGCATGTAAACCAATCAGTTAATTTACTTTAAGCAGAACACTGATGAAGTGGCACGGAGGATTTTTTCTTTCGGGCTTTTTGTGTATTTTTGCACTCCGTTTCAAGAATCAAATAATCTCCCCGAAATTAAGGTCACAAAATGAGTTTAAAGTCTGAAATACAACGCAGAAGAACTTTTGCTATTATATCTCACCCCGATGCTGGTAAAACAACATTAACTGAGAAATTACTGCTTTTTGGAGGTGCAATTCATGTGGCAGGAGCTGTTAAGTCGAATAAAATCAAGAAAACCGCTACCTCCGACTGGATGGAAATTGAGAAACAGCGTGGTATTTCGGTAGCTACTTCGGTGATGGGATTTGAGTATCGCGATTATAAGATCAATATACTCGACACACCGGGTCACCAGGATTTTGCTGAAGATACATACCGCACACTTACTGCGGTAGATTCGGTAATTATTGTGGTTGATACCGCAAAAGGTGTTGAGGCTCAGACACGTAAACTGATGAATGTATGCCGGATGCGCAAAACACCGGTCATGATTTTTGTGAATAAAATGGACCGTGAAGGAAAAGACCCATTTGATTTGCTGGATGAGCTTGAATCGGAATTGGAAATTCAGGTTCGACCACTCTCCTGGCCTATCAACCAGGGATTTGCATTTAAGGGAGTTTATAATATATATCGGGATAATCTGGAGTTATTTACTCCCAACAAGCAAACCATCAGCGAGTCGGTTGCACTAAACGATATTCAAAGTGCAGAACTCGACAAACTGGTAGGTGAAAAAGATGCTTCAAAGTTACGTGATGACATGGAACTTATCACCGGTGTTTATCCAGCATTCGACCGTGATGCTTATCTTCGTGGTAAGCTTGCTCCGGTTTTCTTCGGTTCAGCATTGAATACTTTTGGTGTAAAGGAATTGCTCGATTGTTTTGTAGAGACAGCCCCTGCTCCACTGCCGGTGCAAACCATTGAAAGAGAGGTGAATCCCTACGAAGAAACTTTTTCAGGTTTTATCTTTAAGATTCATGCGAATATGGATCCTAACCACCGAAGTTGTATAGCATTCGTGAAGGTATGTTCCGGAAAATTTGAAAGGAACGTGAATTACCGGCATGTGAGACATAATAAACTGATGCGCTTCTCAGCACCTACAGCCTTTATGGCCCAGAAAAAAGAAACAGTTGATGAAGCATATGCAGGCGACATCGTTGGATTGCCCGATACCGGCACATTCAAGATCGGGGATACGCTGACTTCTGGTGAAGTGCTTCATTTCAAGGGAATACCAAGTTTTTCTCCCGAAATGTTCAAATACATTGAGAATGCCGATCCGATGAAAACAAAGCAATTGGATAAAGGAATCAATCAGTTGATGGATGAAGGCGTAGCACAACTATTTGTAAATCAGTATAATAACAGAAAAATCATAGGCACAGTGGGTCAGCTTCAGTTTGAAGTTATTCAATACCGTTTATTGCACGAATACGGGGCACAATGTCGCTGGGAAAACATCAATCTTTATAAAGCCTGTTGGATTGAATCTGACGAACCTTTGGAACTTGATAATTTCAAAAAACGTAAATCGCAATACATGGCAAAAGATAAAGATGGACGCGATGTTTTTCTGGCCGATTCAGGCTATGTTTTGCAAATGGCACAGAACGATTTCAAAAATATCAGATTTTATTTCAGTTCTGAGCATTTTTAATCAGTATTTGCATAGATTATAGCCCTTTTTTGAATCATATTTCATCATTAAAACTGCTTGTTATAGTTATCTTTGCCAAAACTTCAAAAAAAAAGATGACTATCATGAGAAAAATTGTATTATCAGGCTTATTATTAAGTTTGTTTTTCAACCTTTCAGCGCAACGAAATGAATGGTTTGATCCCCAGGTGAATCAGGTGAACCGCCTTCCTATGCGGGCCAACTACTTCGCTTACGAATCGAAGGAAGCTGCTTTGAAAAATCAGCGTGAATCCTCTTCCAATTTCCTGTCTCTTAATGGGTTGTGGAAATTCAACTGGGTTAAGGATGCCGACACGCGACCGCTCGATTTCTTTCGGGTACATTTCAACGACCGTGCCTGGTCGATGATACCAATTCCCGGAATCTGGGAGCTTCATGGTTATGGCGACCCAGTATATGTGAATACCGGCTGGGCATGGCGCAATCAGTTTAAAAACAATCCTCCGCTTGTACCTGTCGAAAATAATCACGTAGGTTCATACAGAAGAGAAATTGAGATTCCTGCCAATTGGAAAAATAAGGATATTATTGCCCATTTTGGTTCGGTTACATCCAATATGTATTTGTGGGTAAACGGAAAATTCGTTGGTTACAGCGAAGACAGTAAAATAGAAGCTGAATTCGACATCACTTCATTTGTAAAACCCGGAAAAAATCTCATAGCATTCCAGGTTTTTCGTTGGTGTGATGGATCTTATCTTGAAGATCAGGACTTCTGGCGGTTAACAGGTGTAAGTCGCGATTGTTTTTTATTTGCACGCGAGAAGAGCAGAATTGCTGATATCCGCATTACACCCGACCTGGATGCCAATTATGTGAACGGAACTTTGAAAGTGGATGTTAAACTGACCGATACAGCTACAGTTACACTTGAACTACTGGATAAAAACGGTAAAACTATTAATACACAAAATTTAAAAGGAGCGCGCAATCATCAGGCTGTTTTCAATGTACAATCGCCTCTGAAATGGACGGCAGAAACCCCCAACCTTTATACATTATTAGCAACAACCAATAGTGGTGCTAAAACTGAAGTAATTCCCCAGAAAGTGGGTTTCCGTCGTGTTGAAATCAAAAACGCACAATTGCTTGTAAACGGACAGCCAATATTAATAAAGGGTGTAAACAGACATGAAATGGATCCGGATGGAGGATATTATGTAACACGGCAGCAAATGCTCCGCGATGTGAAAACCATGAAAAAATTGAATATTAACGCAGTCAGAACTGCTCATTACCCCACCGATAACTATTGGTATGAGTTGTGTGATCAATATGGACTGTATGTAGTTGCTGAAGCAAATGTGGAATCGCATGGAATGGGTTACGGGGACAAAACACTCGCCAAAGTGCCAGCATATGCACTTGCGCACATGGAAAGAAACCAACGGAATGTACAACGCAGCTACAATCATCCTTCAGTAATTATCTGGTCGTTGGGTAATGAAGCAGGGATGGGTCAGAATTTTATCGATGCCTATAACTGGATTAAAAAGGAAGATCCAGGCCGCCCTGTACAATATGAGCAGGCTCATGGCAAAGAGGGAACAGACATTTACTGTCCTATGTATCTTGATTATGAAAGATCTGAGAAATACAGTCAGGATCCAAACAGTACCAAGCCCCTTATTCAGTGTGAATATGCTCATGGTATGGGCAATTCGATGGGTGGTTTTAAAGAGTACTGGGATTTGACACGAAAATATCCGAAGTATCAGGGTGGATTTATTTGGGATTTTGCTGATCAGTCGCTTCGCAAGAAAAATAAAGATGGAATTGAAATTTTTGCATATGGTGGTGATTTTAATGCTTATGATGCATCCGACGAAAACTTCCTCAATAATGGTGTCGTAAGTCCGGAGCGTAAATTTAATCCTCATGCCTACGAAGTTCAGTATTTCTATCAAAATATTTGGGCTACCGCAACAGATATTCAACAGGGTATAATTGAAGTTTATAATGAAAATTTCTTTATCGACTTAGCCGATTATTATGCTGAATGGCAAATTCTTGAGAATGGTAAAGTAAGCCAAACTGGTATTGTATGGGACATCAAAGCCCGTCCACAGGAAAGGGTAAAAATCAAACTTTATTATGATACTGAAGCCATCAACAAATCGAAAGAAGTATTGTTAAATGTTGATTTCAAACAGAAAAGAGCTGCTCATTTATTACCAGCCGGTTATACTGTTGCACGTTCGCAAATGACATATTCGCCCTGGCAATTTACTGAATTAAAACCTGCAACGCATAAGGCAAAGAATGAACAAATGGTTGTTCCTGTAATTAAAGACAACGACTGGCGATTTTTACAGATTATGGGTGATCAGTTTATGATTGAATTCAACAAACACAGCGGAAATCTTAAAACCTACCTTTATCGTGGAGTGAAGTTGATCGATGATGCGGGTATGCTTACACCCAATTTCTGGAGAGCACCAACCGATAATGATTTCGGAGCACGTTTGCAACAAAGATTCGTTGCGTGGAAAAATCCTGAAATGCATCTCGATTCGATGCGCTATAAAGTAAAAGGAAACCAGGTTGTGGTTAATTGCTACTATAATATGAAAAGTGTTTCGGCCCTGTTGAAAATGAGTTATGTAATTGACCATGCCGGAGGTATTATCCTTACGCAGCGAATGACCGTGAACGATACTGCCAAAGTATCTGAGATGTTCCGCTACGGATTCAAACTGCAAATGCCCCAAGAATTCAAACAGGTGCAATACTACGGTCGTGGTCCTTTCGAAAATTACAGCGACCGTAATCATTCTTCTAAGCTTGGTTTGTTCAAACAAACAGTAGCCGAACAATATTATCCGTATATTCGTCCACAGGAAACTGGTACAAAAACCGATATCCGTTACTGGAAAGTATTGAACAATGCCGGAAAAGGTTTAAAATTTGAATCGAATGTTCCGTTTTCGGCTTCAGCATTGAACTATACCGTTGAATCACTTGACTGCGGTTGGTCGAAACGACAACGACATGCACCTGAGGTTCCTGTGTCGGATTTCACCACTGTTTGTATTGATTTAGCTCAGATGGGTCTTGGTTGCGTTAATAGCTGGGGCGCTTTACCGCTGCCACAGTACAGGATTAAGTATAAGAATTATGAATTTAAAGTTAAAATTACTCCTCAATAATGAAATAAGTAATATTTGATAAACTTTTCGTTCAAACTGAACTTTTCTTTTCAAAAGTGCGTTTTTGTGTAAATTGCAAAAGCGCACTTTTCTTTTACAATAGTTAAAATAAAAAAAATAATCATAATATTGCTATTATTTTCTACTACAGTTCTTCTTTTGGAGGCACAGAGAAGGGTAAAAACTAAAACATGGTTCAGCAATTACGATGAAGCGATGATCTATGCAAAACAAAGCAAATTACCTGTTCTGATGATATTTGCCGGCACCGATTGGTGTGAGCCCTGCATAGCACTAAAAAAATATGTGTTAAATTCAGATCGGTTTCAGGAGTATTATCCCTCCCGTTTCAGTATATTATACCTCGAATTTCCTGTAAAAGAAAAGAATAAGTTGCATGATTCCATTAAAACTCACAACGAAGAATTAGCTAAGAAGTTTAATCCCAGCGGTTTATTTCCCAATCTGGTTTTTATAGATGCTTCAGGCAATTTACTGGCAACATTCAGCTACAATTATTTGACAACAAGCCGTTTTATCAAAGAATGTGAGCAAATTCTGAAGGATATTAAAAAGATTCAAAGCAACTAAGTAACAGGAAGAAAATAATGTCA
>CAYGJI010000077.1:0-14969 GCA_964350125.1 uncultured Paludibacter sp.
CCTGCAATCTTTCATTGTTTGCAACGATTATTGGCAAATTGGCATATTATCTCATTGGCAAATAAAAAAAACAATATTATGTCAGTAAATTATAAATTTGAAACCCTGCAATTGCATGCAGGTCAGGAAGTGGACAAAACTACTAACTCACGTGCCGTTCCTATCTATCAGACAACTTCTTATCTTTTCGACGACGCACAGCATGGTGCCGATTTGTTCGGATTGCGCAAGTTTGGTAATATCTATACACGACTGATGAACCCCACTACCGATGTGTTCGAGAAGAGAATTGCAGCACTCGAAGGGGGCGTAACTGCCCTGGCAACTTCATCGGGTCAATCAGCACAGTTTATAGCTATCAATAATTTTGTGCAGGCTGGCGACAATTTCGTTTCGACTTCGCACCTATACGGGGGCACTTACAATCAGTTCAAAGTGCAGTTTAAACGCCTGGGCGTTGAGGTAAGATTCACCGAAACTGATGAGCCGGAAGCATTCGAAAAACTGATTGATGCCAATACCAAAGCCATTTATCTTGAGACCATCGGCAACCCGGATCTGAACATCCCCGATTTTGACGCTATCGCCCAGGTAGCGCAGAAATACGACATACCTCTGATCGTGGACAACACTTTCGGTGCCGGTGGTTATCTTTTCCGCCCTATCGAACACGGCGCTGCAGTTGTAGTGGAATCGGCAACTAAATGGATTGGCGGTCATGGAACTTCAATCGGAGGGGTAATTGTTGATAGCGGTAAGTTCAACTGGGGCAATGGTAAATTTCCGTCCTTTACCGAACCATCCGAAGGTTACCACGGACTGGTTTTCTGGGATGTTTTTGGCACCGACGGGCCTTTTGGCAATATTGCATTCAATATCCGCGCTCGTGTGGAAGGATTGCGCGACTGGGGTAACGCTATCAGCCCGTTTAACTCCTTCCTGTTGATTCAGGGCATCGAGACTTTGTCGCTGCGTGTTGAACGTCAGGTAGATAACGCACTCGCATTAGCCGAATGGCTCGAACAGCATCCTGCGGTGGAGTATGTGAACTATCCCGGTCTGAAAAGCAGCAAGTACTACGACCTGGCGAACAAATACCTCAAAAAAGGTTTCGGTGGTGTACTCACCTTCAAACTGAAAGGCACTGCCGACCTGGCCAACAAGTTGATTGATAATGTGCAGTTGCTGAGCCATGTTGCCAACGTGGGCGATGCCAAAACACTCATCATCCACCCATCGGCCACCACCCACGAACAGCTCTCGCCCGAAGATCAAATCAAAGCGGGCGTGGAACCCGGATTGCTCCGCATCTCTGCCGGTATCGAACACATCGAAGATATCAAAGCGGACATTCAACAGGCGTTGGATAAGATTTCGTAAGGCCGCGCCCCGGAAGGGGTTGGTTGTGTGCAGATTTTAAGAGACAGGGTGTTGAAGCCTTGTCTCTTTTTTGTAAAAATATCACCCCCCCTCCGGGGATTCTTGTGATTGGGAACCATTATTTCCTTTTCAATATTATCCTTGAGCGTTGCAGTACCTGCGTTTAGGTACTCAAAAATGACTAATTTAGGGTATTGTAAAAGCTCAGTTTCAAAGATACCTTTGCATTACAATAAGGTATTAAAATGTTGAAAGGTATGAAAGCAAAGATTAGAATTTATATAACATTGGCTCTGTTGCTGAGTATAACTACTCTTAGTGCACAAAAAGTCAACTCTGAAAATATCATTACGATTAGCGGAACACGATTCGCTTACCCTCTTTTAAATAAATGGATCGGGGAATATTCAAAACACAATTCGGGAATTCAGTTTAAAATACTTCCAAGTAATGATCAGGATAATGATGCTCTGTTGAGAGTACATGTTATTCAATTAAACCGAAATGTTGATTCAAATGCCAATCAACATCTGCTTCAGGTAGCCAGATTTGCTCAGCTTCCATATTCGAATATCCACAATCCCGTTTTAAGTTTGGCTGGCAGAAGGGGGTTTTCCAGAAAAGATATCAACAACTTATTTTTTGAAACCTTTGGTTTTGATGATGATTTTGAGGTTAGAAAGCAGAAATTTAATGTAAATGTATATTCTAAAGAAAATCAATCGTGTTTATCAAATTCATTGGCCGGCCATTTTGGAGTTCGTCCTTCCGAAATAAAGGGAAGCAAAATATTTGGAGATGAAAATTTTCTGCTCAAAGCGGTTGAACTTGATACTCTCGGCGTTGCATATAACACCTTATCAGTTATTTATGATATTGAGAGCAGGAATCTTCATCCTGGTATTTCTTTGTTGCCCCTGGACCTTAGCAGAGATGAGCGTCGAATTTTAACAGGAAATCTGGATGACATTATTAGCGTTTTAGAAAATGCGAAGATTGAAACCATACCTGTAGAACAGATAGGCATCGATATATCGCAGGCAATATCGAATATTCACGTGAGAGATTTCTTATCATGGGTGCTTGGCGAGGGACAACAATTTGTACATCAATACGGGTTTTTAAGATTGGATCAGCAAGTGTTGGCTCAGCAAACTGCTCGTTTGTCTGAAGTATTAGTAGGATTAAATCATTGATTTTGTGAATAAAAGTAAACGATTGATGAATATGTGTGCTAATATGTGTATGATATTGTATTCTGGGCCGGTATAGTAATTATTACCCTAAAAGGGGGGTATGTGTAAAACCGGTCACTTAAAGTGATCGGTTTTTTTAGTGTTGAAAATTTCAAAAAAATATATGATTATGAAGACAAAAATTTATGTTTACCTTATGTTTAACTTTGTAATAATCAGTGTTAACGCACAAAGTAAATTAACCGGAACAATTAAAGATGCAATCACCGGAGAATTGTTAATTGGAGCTACGGTTCAGGTGGATGGTACCAATGATGCTGTCAAAACTGATATAAACGGAGCATTCAATTTAAGTACGAGAAAAGTATTTCCATTCAGTTTGACAGTGAACTATGTTGGTTATCGTTCGCAGAAATACATCATTGCAAGTCTCGAAAACACATACCATTTCGAACTTCGACAAAGCGATAACCTCCTCAATTCGGTGGTTGTTACTGCCAGAAGACGTGTGGAGACCGCGCAAAACATTCCAATTCCTGTTACTGTTATCACTGGCCACAGGGTTGCTGAGGCCGGTGCATTTAATGTGAACAGGTTAAAGGAATTGGTTCCCACAGTACAGTTTTATTCATCTAATCCCAGAAATTCAGCTTTAAGTATCAGGGGGTTGGGTACTACATTTGGGCTCACAAACGATGGTATAGATCCTGGTGTTGGTTTTTACGTTGATGGTGTTTATTATGCCAGACCAGCCGCAACAACAATCGACTTCATTGATATCGAGCAGATAGAAATTCTCAGAGGTCCTCAGGGGACATTATTTGGGAAAAACACGACCGCAGGAGCCTTTAATGTAACAACAAGAAAGCCATCGTTCGAGCCCGGGTCGCTTTTTGAGTTGAGTTTTGGAAATTACGGGTTTATTCAGGCAAAAGCATCGATAACCGGACCAATCAATAACCGTTTGGCTGCAAGAATTTCTTTTTCAGGCACACAACGTGATGGTAATATTTATAATCAGTATACTGAAACCTTTGTAAATGACATCAATAATATTGGAATAAGAGGACAGTTACTGTATAAGCCTTCGGATAATACCGGGATAATTTTTGCTGCAGATGTAACAAGACAACGTCCAAATGGCTATGCACAGGTTTTTGCCGGTGTTATACAAACTCAGCGACCAGCCTATCGGCAGTTTGAACAAATAATTGCTGACCTTAACTATACGGTACCAAGTAGAAACCCATTCGACAGAATCATTGACCATGATACACCGGCCCGCTCATTTCAGGATTTAGCAGGCGCGTCTGTCAATGCCGATGTAAAACTGGGTACAGGCACTTTAACTTCAACCACTGCATGGAGATATTGGAAATGGAATCCCTCAAACGACAGAGATTTCACAGGAATAGAAGCCTTGAGACTTTCCCAGGCCCCTTCAGTACACAATCAATGGTCGCAGGAGTTAAGATGGGCCGGAGAAATCAGCAAGAAAGTTTCGGCTGTTGTAGGAGCTTTTGCTTTTTATCAGCATTTGAAATCTGATTCGGTACATACTGAAGAAGCTGGAAAGTATCAGTGGCGTTTTTCACAGTCATCAACCAGTCTGTTATGGCAAACACAGGGTTTGTTGAATGGATACGGCATAAATTCAAAATCGGAACTGAATACTTTTAGTGGTGCCTTATTTGGGCAAATCGACTGGTCACTTACTGATAGATTTAGTATTTTGCCAGGAGCCAGAATTAACTATGATGTTAAAAAAGTGTTTTTTAGCAGAAATACCTATGGAGGATTGGAAACTTCAGACCCTGCACTTATTGCACTTAAGAATGCAGTGTACAATAATCAGGAGTTTGAAGCTGAAATCGGTGATTTTAACTTTTCTGGTCAGATTACAGCTGCGTTTGAGCTTAAAAAAGAGATTAGGATATTTTCCACAATATCTACCAGTTATAAACCTGTTGGTTTAAATCTGGGTGGATTACCCCACAGTTCAGATGGCAAGCCATTAACAGATTTAGCTGTAGTAAAACCTGAAAAGGTAAATCATATAGAAATCGGATTGAAGAGTTCACCAACAAGTAATACAACATTAAACCTGACTGTGTATAACACGGATATTAAAGATTATCAAACCCAGGTACAATCACCGGAACTTGGTGTAAATCGGGGTTTTCTTGCCAATGCTGAAAAAGTGAGAGTTCGCGGAGCCGAGGTTGAAGGAGATATTCAACTTGGAGATAATCTCAGATTCAATGTCTCTTTTGCTTATACTGATGGAGAATATGCTCGTTTTACCAATGCACCGCTTCCCCTCGAAGAAACCGGTAAGACAGTTGATGGCGTGCAGGTTGCATTTAAGGATGTATCAGGAGGTGTGTTGCCGGGTATTTCGAAATGGGCAGGATCATTAGGTGGTGAATATTCCAAAAAAGGTAAGTTTTGGGGTAGCCGGGGACGCTATTTCTTTGCGTCGGATATTTACTTCAGATCCGAATTTTCATCGAGTCCATCACCCTCTGCATACCTGAATGTTCCCGGATATCTTCTTGTAAATGTCCGTCTTGGATTCAGAACTACCGGCAATGCTACATGGTATATATGGGGAAGAAATATATTTAATAAAAATTATTTCGAACAACTCTTACCCGGTGCAGGTAATGCAGGTCAGTATGCTGCAGTTCCGGGCGACCCGGCAACCTATGGTGTTACTCTGAAATATAGTCTGTGATTGTTGATTGTTAGCTGAACTCATCTCAAAGTGATTACCCGCTCTGAGATGAGTTGTTTGTACCCGCTTTGTGGTATGTAAATACTGTTTGAAAGGTATTGATTCTGAACTGTTCATTCAGGATATTTGCATGGTGATTTTATATAATCATTGGTTTGCCGGATTTTACATAACAATAAAGATAGAACCTGATGAGTGGAAGTCGCTTCATTATCCAAACTGAAAATGATTTATATTCATTCGGAATACAAAAAATCATTTCAGATAATTTTTCTGATTATGCAATATTGACACTTTCATATGAGAGATCAATTCAGGATTATTTACAAAAGTTTAGTGATTCTGTATTAATAATTGAAACTGATGATTTGGATGTATTGAGCCTGTCAACTTTGCTTGATTTTTCTCAGGATTATCCGCTTTCAAAATGGTTGTTGTTATCCTCAATTCCTGAAGAATGTGTTATAGATTTAATTTCCACTAAATTCAATAACATCAATTACGCATTACTCAGCGATAGTTATGATACCCTTTTGTTGGCTATTAAAAATACAATCAATCGCAGGAGTTTTTACAGTAGTGATGTTTTGAAAGTCACAATCTCTGATAAGCAAACAAAGAAAGGCGACATAGCTGCTGAATTTGGAGTAACAAAAACTGAAAAGGAATTGATACAATTGCTTGCGATGGGTAAAACAGCAAAAGAGATTGCCGAATCCCGCCATTTGAGTTTGCATACCATCAATACCCACCGTAAAAATATTTTCAGAAAGCTACATGTTAAAAGTGTACAAGAACTTATCCGTGTTGCTTTAAAACATCAACTGGTCGATATGACCGAATACTACATTTAAAAAACATCAACGGGATACCAGTTTTGTGGTATGCATTTACCTTTTAAAAGGTATGGCAGAGGTGCTTTTAGATGAATACTTTTGTTCAACAATAAATATTATCAAAATGAAAAGTGTTTTAGGAATTATATTGCTTGTAATGGTTTTATTCACGAACACATATAAAACGGTTGCTCAACAAAGCAGACTAAGTGGCCAAATATCACTGTCAGGTGCATTTGCATTGTACCCGATGGTAGTAAAGTGGGCTGAAGAGTTCAGGAAGATACATCCTAATGTTAGAATAGATATTTCGGGTGGAGGTGCTGGGAAGGGTATTACAGATGTCTTAACGGGAATGGTTGATTTGGGCATGGTTTCGAGGGAGATACATGCTGATGAAATAAGAAAAGGTGCATTTGCTATTCCAGTTGCTATTGATGCTGTTGTTCCAACCATCAATGCGAAGCATCCCCGACTCAATGAAGTATTAAGAAAGGGAATTTCGCGTGAAGCTGCAATTAAGATTTATATTACCGGCGAATTTAAAACCTGGGGCGACTTATTAAGTACTAATTATAATGCACCCATAAGGTTATTCACCCGATCAGATGCTTGTGGTGCAGCAGAAACCTGGGCTCAATATTTAAATAATAAAAAGCAGGAAGATTTATTGGGAACAGCAGTGTTTGGAGATCCGGGTCTGGCATCTGCAGTTTTTCGAAATGCTTTAGCTCTGGGATACAATAATATAGCCTACGCTTATAACAACAGGACCAAAAAGCCCAACGAGGGTATATTGGTAATACCTATTGATATTAATAACAACAATAGAATTGATCCTGAAGAGAATTTCTACGCCACTTCTGATCAGTTAGTAAAAGCCATCGCTGATGGAAGATTTCCTTCACCACCTGCCCGGGAACTTTATCTTGTATCAAGAGGAAAACCCCAAAAACCTGTTGTCGTAGCTTTTATTAAGTACATACTCACTGAGGGCCAAAAACATAATATTCCATTAGGTTTTGTGAATTTACCTAAAGTGAGTTTGAATAGAGCTTTAAAGGCTTTAAACTAAATGATTGTATGTTCAAAAAATCATTCAGGATATGGAACAGTAAATTTGCAGGTGGATTGTTCATGTTTATGACCATTTTCTCCATTTTGTTGGTTATTATTATCGGCCTGGGCTTGTATTTCAAATCAGCTCCACTGCTGCATGAAAAGGGGTTTCTTGAAATACTGACAACCAACGCATGGAGACCTGGGAAGGGAGAGTTTGGTTTTTTACCATTTATTGCCGGAACTTTATCTGTAACACTGATTGCCATCATACTGGCATTGCCGCTGTCTTTGCTCACTTCGCTTTTTCTTACAGAATATTCCAGAAAGCATTTACGAAAAGTGGTGTTTACTGCACTCGATATTCTTGCGGCAATACCATCAGTAGTATATGGAGTATGGGGAACTTTATTTATCGTTCCATGGATTGCGGATAAACTTTCACCCTATTTTGTGGAATATTCCTCCGGATATAGTGTGTTGGCAGGTGGAATTGTATTAGGGATTATGGTATTACCACTGTTGATTAATCTCTTTACTGAACTATTCTCATCAGTACCTCGTGAATTGCGGGAGGCCTCAGTTTCTTTGGGTGCAACACGATGGCAAACGAGTAAATTTGTTGTGATTAAAAGAACTGCATCAGGTATTCTTGCCGCCATTGTCCTGGCATTTTCGCGCGCATTTGGAGAAACGATTGCAGTACTGATGGTTTGCGGAAACATACCATTGATTCCGGAATCAATTTTTGATGCATGTTATCCATTGCCGGCATTGATTGCCAATAATTATGGTGAAATGCTCTCAATACCACTCTACGAATCAGCTTTGATGCTTGCAGCATTCATATTGTTTGCAGTTGTTCTTGTATTCAATGCCGGAGCGAGAATCGTAATTTACAGAATTGAAAGAAACTATCAATAAATACTATTTATGAAAGGACGATTTGTAGAGGAAAAAATATTTCTTGTTCTGATGTATGCGATGTCAATCTTTGTATTGTTGATTGTAGGAAGTATTATTTATACGATTTTCTCAAAAGGTCTCCCTGCTTTAAATTGGGAAATGATATCGAGTATTCCGGCTGCCGGATATTATAGTGGTGGAGGCGGAGGAATTCTGAATGCTATTGTAGGCTCGGTTTATATTGTTGCAGGTGCCACGTCCCTTGGATTGCTGGTCAGTGTACCAGTTGTTTTTTATCTTAATGTGTATCTGAAGAAAACTTCGAAGTTAGGTTATGCTGCTCGTTTGGCATGCGATGTTTTGTTTGGTATTCCTTCAATAGTTTACGGAGCTTTCGCATTTCTAATTATGATTTACTTTGGGATTCAAACATCACTCGGCGGTGGTATATTGGTGGTTACATTGTTAATTATTCCCATTTTTATCAGATCGATGGATGAAGTTGCTCAGCAAATGCCAAACTATTTGCTCGATACTGCATACGCTTTAGGTGCAACAAAGTTAGAAACTATTGTTGTAGTAATGAAACAGATAGCACCGGGAATTGCGACGGCCACCTTATTATCAATTGGCCGAGCCATTGGCGATGCTGCCGGAGTTATGTTTACTGCAGGATTTACTGATAGCATACCGCAATCGTTGAACCAACCCGCCGCCACATTACCATTATCTGTGTTTTTTCAATTGAGTAGTCCCATTGCCGAAGTTCAGGACAGAGCCTATGCTGCTGCCCTGATATTGGTGGTTATTGTGCTAATTATTAGTATCTCCGGCCGACTTATCACAAGTTTAATTTCAAAACATAAAATATTATGAGTACATTTTTATTTGGGGTGCCAGCCATAAAGTCCCACTTGACAACAAGTTTCAATGCTTCGCTTTTTACAGTTTCCAATCATTCCGATGATCTGTCAGGTGAAAACCTGAAGATGTCCAAATCAAAGCATACACCCGAGTTGGAGGTGACTGATTTTAATGTGAGAATAGGAAATCAACATATTCTGAAAGATGTAAGTTTGAATATCCCTGACAAAAAGATTACTTGTATTATCGGTCCTTCAGGTTGTGGAAAATCAACCCTGTTGAAATCATTTAACCGTTTGTTGGATGAAACTGAAAATGTGCAGATTAGCGGCCAAATTCTGATTGATGGTATTGATATCTATAATAAAAATACTGAAGTAACTTCTGTCAGAAAGAAAATGGGTTTGTTATCACAGCGTCCTTGTCCGCTGCCGATGTCAATCATAGATAATGTCACTTATGGATGTCGTATACACGGATTAAGAAAACGCAAGGTTTTGGCACAGATTGCCGAACGACAGTTAAAGGCTGTTGGCTTGTGGGAGGAAGTGAAAGACAGGCTTAATAGTTCTGCATCAAAACTATCAATTGGACAACAACAACGCTTATGTCTGGCTCGCGGCCTGGCAGTTGAACCCGAGTTTATTCTGGCTGATGAAGCTACTTCGGCACTTGATCCTATGTCAAGTAAATTGGTTGAAGACTTGTTTGTTAAATTGAAAGAAGAATATGCCATTGTTATGGTAACGCATACATTGCGTCAGGCTCGTCGTATCGCCGATCATGTGATTTTTATGTATCTCGGTGAAATAATCGAACAAGGCCCTGCAGATCAGATATTCTACAATCCAACCCAGGAACTGACTAAAAAGTATATGGAAGGAGCATTTAGTTAAATTCCGTATTGAAAATACCATCATTTGGGTAGAAATATACTCTGGTTATGGGCTTTTAGATTTTGGCAATTGTGTGGAACTTTGCCATAATTAATTTTGATTGTTTCGTGAAAAATCCATTAGGAAGAAAACCAATCCAATAGAATTTATGAGTCAAACCTACTCTCCTTTAACCCCCGATCAATCGGAGCTTTTTCAGCATTTGCGTAAAACACTCAACGAGGTGCAGACTGCCTGGCTGGCTGGCTACTTAGCCGCCTTGTCGATGCAGGCTCATCCCGTTTTACAGGAAGCTAACCCTGCTGTAAATATCGCTACAGGGCATGGCAATTCCCCTAACTTAGCACTGAAGCAACTCACCGTGCTCGTGGGTTCACGAACCGGCAACGGTAGCAGTATGGCCACCGAACTGAAAAAACTGGCTGCCACTGCCGGATTCGATGTGTCGGTGAAAAATATGCTCGATTACAAACCACGCGAACTGGCTCAGGAGCAACACCTTATCGTGATTGTTTCGACCCACGGCGAGGGCGAACCTCCCTTTGAGGCTAAAGAGATGTATGACTTCGTTCATGGTAAAAGGGCGCCAAAATTAGATGGAGTACAATATGCGGTGCTCGGATTGGGCGACTCCTCGTACCTGCATTTCTGCAAAACAGGAAAAGACTTTGATGCGCAGCTCGAAAAGCTCGGCGCCAAACGCATTCATCAGCCTGCATACCTCGATGTGAATTTCAGAGACCATGCAGGAAGCTGGATACAGTCTGTCCTGCAAACCCTCGGCGCCGCTGCATTGCCTCAGGCGAATCAGCCAATATCAGCAGTGTCAGTCGAAGCGCAAAGCTATTCGGCACAACAGCCTTATCAAGCGGAAATACTGGAACGAATCAATTTGCATGGCAGGGGCTCCCACCGACAAACATTGCATCTGGAGTTGGCAGCGGAAGGACTCCAATACGAAGTGGGAGATGCGCTCGGAGTGATACCTGAAAATAATGCTGCCCTGGTAAATCAACTGTTACTTACGGTGGCACTGAATGCCGATGCGATAATAGATGTGGGTGGACAGCCAATTGCCCTTTTCGACGCACTGAAAAACAGGTTCGAGCTAACGAAACTCACTGTGGATGTGCTCCGGCGCTACAACGAATTCCAAAAACAGGAGAAGTTGTCTGCCGTTTTGAGCAATCCCGAAGTGCTGAAGAATTTTGTATATGGTCGCGATGTGCTCGATTTGTTCCGGGATTATCCCGTGAAAATCAATGCACAGCAATTGGTAGAAGTGCTTCGTCCGCTGCAACCGCGCCTTTATTCCATCGCATCATCGCCCAAAGCTGTACCCGGAGAGGTGCATCTTACGGTAGGAGTGGTTGATTACGAAAATCGTGACAGAAAGAAGAAAGGCGCTTGTTCGGCATATTTAGCTGAAGTAGATGCTGATCATCAGAAACTGCAGGTTTTTATCGAGAAGAATCCGAATTTCCGCCTGCCTGAAAATCCTGCTACCCCCATCATCATGATTGGTGCAGGTACGGGCATCGCTCCTTTCAGGGCCTTTATCCAGGAAAGAGAGTTGCAGGAGGGTGCAGGAAAGAGCTGGCTGTTCTTTGGAAACCGCCATTTCGAAACAGAGTTCCTGTACCAGACCGAGTGGCAGCAGGCTTTGCAAACAGGTGCTTTAAGCCGGATGAATGTTGCGTTTTCGCGCGATACGAACGAAAAAGTGTACGTGCAGCACCGCCTGCTCGAACATGCGCAGGAACTTTATCAGTGGATTGAAGCTGGAGCGCATGTATATATCTGTGGCGACCGAACAAAAATGGCCGGCGATGTGATGAAGGCTCTGCGTGATATCATTGCCTCAGAGGGAAAACTAACTGAGGACGATGCGCAGGATTATCTCAATAATTTACAGAGAAACAGGAGGTTACAGACAGATGTATATTGAGCCTCACCCCCTGCCCCTCTCCCTGTGGAAAGAGGGCAAAATGTGCCCTTGCACAATTTAAGCACTATTAGGTGCGATTTGTTTGCAGAATTAGAAAATTTAAAACGAAATATTATGTCGCAAAACAACATACCACCGCGTTCCTCTTTCGAGGATTTGAAGGAAAACAGCAATTACCTCAGGGGAACCATTGAGGAGAGTCTGGCCAATGAACTTACCGGCGGATTGAGCCCCGACGACCAGCTGCTGATTAAGTTTCATGGCAGCTATCAGCAGCAGGACAGAGACTTAGACGAGGAAAGGCGCAAACAAAAGTTAGAGCCACTATACAGTTTTCTGATTCGCATTCGGGTGCCTGCAGGGGTCACCACTGCCAAACAGTGGCTCGATATTGATACTCTTTCGGATAAATATGCCGATGGCGAACTGAAGTTGACTACCCGCCAGGCATTTCAGTTTCATTCAGTACTGAAGCGCAATCTGAAATCGACCATCAAAGAGATAAACGATACGCTGCTTGATACCATTTCGGCTTGCGGTGATGTGAACCGCAATGTGATGTCATCATCGAATCCATTCGAAACGCCTGTGCATGCCGAAGTGGCCGAAGATGCAGGACGAATCTCGTCGCATCTCTCGCCCCAAATCAGGGCGTATCACGAAATTTGGCTCAACAAAGAACTTGTTGCGGGAGGCGAACCTGAGTCGGAACCGATTTACAGCAAGGTGTATCTCCCGCGAAAGTTCAAAACGGCCATGGCCATACCGCCACGCAACGATACGGATGTGTTTTCGCAGGACCTGGGCTTTATCGCCATCGTTGAAAGAGATGAACTGAAAGGTTATAACCTCGTGGTGGGCGGGGGCATGGCGCTGACTTTCGGTAATGAAAAAACTTTTCCCCGATTGGGGGATGTCGTGGGCTACTTCCCGAAAGATAAAATCGTGGAGGTGTCGGAAGCTGTGGTGGTGTTTCAGCGCGACCACGGCAACCGGTCCGACCGCAAAAATGCGCGCCTGAAATATACCATCGAGAAATACGGACTCGATTATTTCAGGGCAGAACTGAAACGTACCCACGATATTGAACTGGAACCCGAGCGCCACTATGAGTTTATCACCCAGGGAGATGAGTATGGCTGGAAACAGGGTGCCGACGGGCAATGGCATTATACTTTATTTGTGGAAGGGGGTAAGCTTACCGACTTCAAAGGGGTGAAAACTAAAACGGCTGTGCGCGAAATTGCTGAGTTTCATCAGGGCACTTTCATCCTTACCGGAAACCAGAACCTGGTGATTGCACAGGTGGCAGCCGATGCGAAACCCCGGATTGAAGCAGTACTCAGCAAATACGGTATCGTGGAGGCAGATAAGCTTTCGAAACTGCGTCAGTATTCCATCGCCTGTGCTGCCCTGCCTTATTGCAGTTTGTCGTTTGCCGAAGCAGAACGCTATCTGCCTGTTCTGGTTGACAAATTGGATGAGATTCTGGAAGAGTATGGACTGAGGGATGCGCCGATTTCTATCAGGATGACTGGTTGTCCGAATGGTTGCGGCCGACCCTTCCTGGGCGAGATTGCCTTCGTTGGTCGTTCGCCGGGTAAATACAATATGTATCTCGGAGCGGCTTTCAACGGTCAGCGACTCAATAAGCTTTATCGTGAGATGATCGACGAGGCTGAAATCCTGAATGTGTTGCGGCCCATCCTGAAGGACTATGCTGAAAATCGGGGTGTAGATGAACGTTTTGGCGATTTTGTAATCAGAAAGGGTTATGTAAAAGCCACGTTGGCGGGGAGGGAGTTTTATGCGTAGAGAAGATTTACAGTTCCTGCCCATCTCCATCAATGTAACCGGAAAGAAGGTGTTGCTGATTGGTGGTGGTAAAGTTGCCACCCACAAGGGGCAGATCATGGCGCGTTTTATCACGAATGTAACCGTGGTGGCACCCGATTTTACGAATGAAATTCTGGAGTTACCCTTCACTTTCGTGAAGAAAAACTACGAGCCTGCCGATTTGGATGACGCATTCCTGGTGTATGTGTGCACCGGCGATCATGCCCTGAATGAGGAAATAAAAAAACATGCTGAAGAGCGCGGAATTCTTACCAGCGTATGCGATGCGCCGATGTTGTGCGATTTTGTATCGCCGGCCATCCATAAAGAAGGACATCTCACCATTGCGGTGGGCTCAAATGCACAAAATGTATATCAGTCGGTTGCCGTGCGTAACCGTATTACCGAATTAATTGCCGATGGTATTCTTCAAATCAATTAGCTGCTGGAATAGCACTTTGCACGAAAGGGAACTGCTGCTCAAGCATACCGACAATCAGTTTGCCGGACCTCACGTGCGTCTGCAAACCTGCAACAGGATGGAAATCTATTCGGGCGAAGGCGATATACCGGTGGAGGTTATCAGGCATTTGTTTCGGGTGGTATCCGGACTGGAATCGTCGCTGCCGGGCGAGTCGGCCATACAGGGTCAGGTGAAGCTGGCCTATGAGACTGCCCGGCGCCGGTTCGATTTATCACCCTCATTGCACCAACTCTTCCAGCAATCGCTGCGGGTAGGGAAGCTGGTACGCAATGATTCGGGCATTGGCGTAGGCGCTGTGTCGCACTGTCAGGCCACAGTCGAAATTATCCTTCATAGCGGCATTGAACTGAAGGAAGCCAATATCACCCTGATCGGAGTGAACAAACTTACCGGCGATATCATCCGTTTTATGAAAAGTCGCGGCGCTAAGGCGATTTTCTTGGCTAACCGCAGCTATCACAAGGCGCTGCCCATTGCGAAGAAGTATGGCTGCGACATCACCGGTTTCGATAACCTGACCGAAGTGCTGAGGAAAACCGATGTGCTGATAAGCGCTACATCGGCACCACACCAGATTCTAAGGTTGGATCAGTTTCCTGTTGAACGCACTATGCAGGTCTTCGATTTGGCCTTCCCGAGGGATATCGATCCGGCAGTGGCCGAACTAAGCAGGGTGAGCCTTTACAATCTCGAAGATGTGGAAACTTTCGTCAGGAAGAACATCAGTCGCAGGGAAAAAGAAGCAACCCACGCAAATCGTATCATCGAGCAGCAAATCGTACAATTTTACGAATTGATTAGGAAGAGAGTTAAATCTCACCCTAAAT
>CAYGJI010000078.1:0-14796 GCA_964350125.1 uncultured Paludibacter sp.
ATCCATTTCAAAATAGCTATCAAAAATTACGACATTATTTTCTTCCTATTACTTATCATCTAAAACCATATAGACATTTGTTGGACAGCCAGACAAGATCAATGAAACACGCCATAAAATAATCAGTCTTTATTGCAACTATCAAACACAATGACTTATCACGAAATTGCAAAAACCGGCATATTTATTCCTCCGGTAATTTTTGGAACCAGCGCTTTAGGTAATTTGTACAGCGCTTTGCCTTTCGAAATCAAACTCGAAATTGTGCGACAATCGCTAACCCATGTGCCTGCACCGGTGGTGTTCGACAGTGCCGGGAAGTATGGGGCCGGACTGGCGCTCGAAATGCTGGGGAATTGTCTGAATGCACTTGATGTTCAACCTGAAAATGTGCTTATCAGCAATAAACTGGGCTGGAAACGTACGCCTTTGCATACACCCGAACCTGCCTTCGAAAAAGGGGTGTGGATGGATTTGAAGCATGATGCAGTGCAGGATATCAGCTACGATGGCATCATGGGTTGCTACGAACAGGGCAATGCGTTGCTCGGAGGCAAATACCTGCCTCAGATTGTGTCGGTTCACGACCCCGATGAGTATCTCGATGCTGCAATCGACAGCAATGACCGCGATATACGTTTTGCAAACATCGTGGAAGCTTACCGCGCACTTGCCGACCTGAAAAAGTCGGGCAAAGTTAAGGCCATCGGGGTAGGCGCAAAAAACTGGAAGGTGATAGAGGAGTTGTCGAAAGCAGTCCAGCTCGATTGGGTGATGTTTGCCAACAGCATGACCATCATGAGTCATCCGAAGGATTTGCTCGCTTTCATGGACAAACTTCACAAAAACCAAATCAGCATCATCAATTCAGCGGTTTTTCATGCAGGATTTCTGATTGGAGGAAGGTTTTTCGATTATCGCGAAATTCGTCCGGACACCGAAGAAAATAAGGCGATTTTCCGCTGGAGAGAGCAGTTTTTTACCCTTTGCAACCAACATGGAATTTTACCTGCCGTGGCTTGTGTGAGTTTTGCCACCACAGCTCCGGGTGTTATCAGCATTGCGCTGAACACTTCGAACCCCAACAACGTTAAATCGAATATTGATTCGGTAGTAACGAAAGTTCCGGACGATTTCTGGAAGGAAATGAAGGCGCAGGGATTAATTAATGCGGATTATCCGTTTGTTTAAGTAATCAGAGCCAAGAGTCAAGAGTCAAGAGCCAAGACTTTAGAACAAAGAACAAAGACATATGAACTTGGTATTGAGCCGCATAGCGGTGATTTCTTGGTAGAACGAACAAAACATGCAAAATAACTGAGCCGCATAGCGGTGATTTCTTGATAAAAATACGAATCATTATTACACAAAGGAGACTAATTAAAAACATGAAAGCGATACAAATTTCAGAACCCGGAAGAATAGCCGTGGTTGATATTGAACATCCGGTGATTGCTGCGGATGAGGTGATGGTGAAAATACATTTCGTAGCCTTCTGTGGTTCGGACCTGAATACTTATCTGGGGAAAAATCCGATGGTAAAACTGCCGGTGATTCCCGGCCATGAGATTGGTGCTACTATTGCTGCGGTGGGCGAAGCAGTTCCTGCACATCTGAAACCGGGCATGCCCTGTACGGTGAATCCATACACTGCGTGCGGTAAATGTCCTTCGTGTCGCAATGGTCGCCCCAATGCCTGCCAGTTTAACCAGACTTTCGGGGTGCAAAGGCATGGTGCCATGTGCGAATATATTCGCGTTCCATGGACCAAAGTGCTGGCCGACGAAGCAATCAGTCCACGCGATTTTACCCTGGTTGAACCTATGAGCGTTGGTTTTCATGCGGTGGCCCGTGCCGAAGTTACCGATCTCGACACTGTGATGGTGATTGGATGCGGCATGATAGGCGTGGGAGCTGTGGTGCGAGCTGCATTGCGTGGTGCCAGGGTGATTGCAGTAGATATGGACGACAACAAGCTTGCACTCGCCAAACAACTTGGTGCGTGGGCTACCATCAACAGTAAAACCGAAGCAATCAGCGAAAAACTAATAACACTCACCGGCGGTTTTGGTCCGGATGTAGTGGTTGAAGCCGTAGGAGCGCCGGTTACCTATCAGATGGCCATCAACGAAGTGGCTTTTACCGGTCGTGTGGTTTGCATTGGCTATGCCAAAACAGCGATTGAATTTGAGACTAAGTATTTTGTTCAGAAAGAGATGGATGTCCGCGGTTCACGCAATGCCATGCCCGAAGATTTCAGGGCGGTGATGGAATACATGAAACGCGGCAACTGCCCGGTCGAAAGTCTGATATCGGGCATTTATTCTGCCGATGACGCACAAGCAGCCATGCAACAATGGGCTGCCAATCCGGCTGTAGTGTTCAGGATGTTCATCAGTTTTGCAGGATAAAAAAGCAATTTCAGTCGGTAATACCCAGTTTTTCTTTGAAAAATTTCAATCTGATGGTTCGCCACTCGTCGGGTGTGCGATGGGCATGATCGTGATAAACGCGCACCTGTTTCTCGGATTTTATATGGTTGTAGGCTGCAAAGTTGGTGTAGGGCGGACAAATCTCATCCTGCAAACCCACAGCCATGAATACCGGACAAGTGATTCGGGGCGCTAAGTTCTTCACATCGAAATAGGTCAGCACATCGTAAATTTTGCCCCAGGTAGCATCGGGATGCGAAGCCAGGTATTTTTCGAAATTGGTTCGTGGCCAGGGTACTATCTGGAAATAATGCCGATAATCGCTCAGAAAAGGAATGGTAGGTGCTATGGCTTTGATGCGCTTGTCGAGGGCTGCAGCAGCCAATGCGAAGGCGCCTCCCTGACTTGCGCCATCGGCAACAATCTTTGCAGCATCAATTTCGGGTCGTGAACAAAGAAAATCGATTGCCCTCACCAAATCGAGGAAAGCACCCCGGTAATAATAAGTTTCCTTTGCTGCCAGTCCCCAGGTATTCCATTCGCCATACACATTGTTTGGTTTCTGAATGCCTTGTCCGCGCACCGACAATACAAACTCTGCAAAGCCGGCATCCTGTTCCGGATTGGGGATGCGTGCATCTGAACCATATCCCATATAATTAGCGATAGCCGGAAATTTCCCCTGTCCTTCTTTGGGGACAGCGTAATATCCTTCAATTTTAACATTCATGTACGAGAGCATCTCTACATGATAGATATTTTTGGAACCACCCGAATGTTCAGGAAGCAAAGTGAGCTTGTAGTGTGGTTCGGCTTTGGCGAGGTCGGCCAGCGATTGCTGCCAGAAAGCATCGAAATCGGGTTTGGCATCGAGTGCAGCATTAATTTTAAACGGTTCGTAACCAATATTAAATTTCAGCGGCACACTGGTAGTATTATTATCCTGAAAATACATTGTGCAGCGATAAAAACCCGGTGCAGCCAGTTTCACGGGAATTGCCGTGGTTATCCATTTTCCCGGATTCAGGTTGATGGGCACCACAAGGCTGTCGATGAGCTTATGCTTGTCGGTTCGCAGCACAAAAAGCACATTGAAGCGCAGCCTTTCGGTGCGGGTATTTTTCAGACTCAGCAACATATGCTGCGGATCGCCCTGCGACAAAATCCAGTTTTTGCCCGGAAAAGTATAGCTGTACTCCACCCAATCGGTAGCAACCATGGGTAGCAAAACAGTGGTTGCCGATAATATCCCGCCACCGCCACCACCATCATATACCCGCACAGCAATTATATTTTCTTTGCCTAAATTGATGATGTTCAGTGGGATATTGTATTTTCTTTTTTCACCATAACGACTTTGGTAGTTTGGAGGAAATACACCAGTTCCTCCAATGCGTGTACCATTAAAATATACCTCATCGGCATCATCAACATTATCGATATTGATAGTCATACCGCCATATTTTCTCACCTGCGACCGAAGTGAAGCGGGAATCTCAACCCTGCGCCGGTACCACGCAAAACCATCGACAATGCCAAAGCCCTGATTCTCCCAGCTACCGGCTGATGAAATGCTCTTCCACTGCGTATCGTCGAATGTAACCGAAGCCCGCGCCGGATCGTCGCCAAAACTAAATTTCCACTGGTCGTTGAGCCTGATTTCCTGCGCATTGAGTGTGCCAACCAATAACATTAGCAACAGCATCATCATCAGTAAAGGGTATTTTCTTTTCATGGGTGTAAATTAAAAAACGGATGCAGGTGCAAATTTAGGAGAAATTTTGTGAAAAGAGTGAGAATTAAGTAATAGGAAGAAAATAATGTCGTAATTTTTTGATAGCTATTTTGAAATGGATTTTGGACTTGAGTGAGGGCGTTTAGCGGGCTAAACAACCGAATGAAAGCACAAAAGACGTTCAAAAGAGCATCAATTAATTATTTATGAATAAAACCGATTAATTTTTTTACACATTTGGATTAAAGTTTCACGTCCAGCACGTAAACCATTTCGGGTGAGGCCTGCGCTACTCCCTCACCATCGACTTGTATCACTTTCTGCACGAACACATTGAGTTTTTTGCTCGTCCTCCAGAGTTCGGTATCGAAAGAGGGCTCCCATGCGCCTACACTTTGCTGATACACATTGCGTACAGTCCATTTGTTAGTATGAAGAGATTGAGAACTGGCAATCGAGACTTTTGAACCTCTCTCAGCATCGCGGAAAAGCAGGTGTACTTCGGTTTTATCGCCCTTTCCTTTCACAAAAATCTGTGGACGTGAAATGGGGATGCTTTTGGTGCCACCGCCGCTCAAACTGAATCCTATCCTGCGAAAACCTGGATTGAAAGATTCCCATTGTCCTGCTGCATAGCGTATTACCCTGAATTGCGGCACACTTGAATCCTGATCGCGCCAGTAAGTGGCGATATAGGGATTTCCTTCCTCGTCGGCTGCCATGGAGGTCTGATTAATGAGTTCGCTGTTTTGCGGTATGCGCCAGGCATATTCGGCATTGGCGGCATTGAGTGGCAAACTATACTCGTCGCCATTGGTTTTCTGCCAGCTTACTCCACCATCAGATGAACGCGCATAAGCCATGTCGTGATTGGTAGCCACATCCCAACTCGAGCGCCACACCCACGAAAGGTGAATGACCCCGAGATGATCGACATAAGCCTGCCAGTAAGCATTGCGGCGGCGTTCGCCATCTATCAGATTGCCATGCAACTGAGTCCAACTGTTGGTTTTCAGGTCGTAGCGGTTAATCACCAGATTGCCCCTGCCCGACTGTCCGTCGCGGTACATAAAAATCAAATTTCCATCGGGCATTCTGTAAAACTCCGGATAAGTAACATTGGTTTCCAAACTGCCGGTCATGGGCATTTTAGAAGATAAAAACAATGAATGTGGCATCAGCGATTTGGCATAATTCAGTGGATGACCGTGATGATCCCAGGAAACATGCAGATAGCCATCGCCATCGACCATGATGCTAATGGAATTGTGTGCATCTTTTACGTTGCCGGTGTATTGCGTGGTATGTAGTTCCCATTTTTTCGAATTCAGTTTTCGTTTGCCCAGCACTACCCTTCCTGCGGGATCGTAAAAAGCAATAAACTGCATTTTCTGATGAGTTACCAACGAATTTTTTCTAAACACAACTGCATTCACCGAATTGCCGGCCCAGCCTTCGGATACCGGAAAAAGACGTTGAGCAGAAGTAAAAGTGCTGATCAACAATAAGCCAATGAAGTAAATTTGTCGTTTTTTCATAATTCCTACTTACTTAACTCTCCCTAACAAAACACGTTTCAACTGATGAAATTCGCTCCAGTGACTGTCGGAGTGATGGTTAATATATAGCGTCATTTCGTTCTTGCTGATGATTCTGACTTGGGAGTTTTTTACTGCGTGAATGGCAGCTTTTGCTTGCAATTGTTGTTTTGCAAGCGACTCAATACAGCGGAAAATCAGCTCTTCATCGCTTCCTCTTAAAGGAATTGCTTTTTTTTCTGTCAACTGAAAAGGAATGATTGCTCCGGTAATATTATTGGTTAAATCATCGCAGCTATACACCTGTTTCACATAATCGGCCACCAATTGATTGTTGGCAGGCCTGGCTCCCTTTTGCAGATAAATGCTGATTAACTCATAATCGCCGCCCCATTCGCCGCATTTGCTGTCGGTATTCAGTAACTGGATGGTGTCGTTCAGGGCCAATTCAAAAGCCCTGATCAATGTTGATTTTACATCATTTTTTGACGATTTGAGTACCTGCCTTCGCTCTTCAGCGAGCAAAGCCCAGTACGAAAGGCTATCGGAATTGATGATTTGCTGATAAACCAAATAGGAGCTGATACTGTCGGTTGCTTCACGGGCAAAGGCCTGTGCAAATTTGTAGGGTAAACTGTTTCTGATAGAATCAAGCTCTTTGCTTACCGAATCAAGTTGATGCTGTAATTGCAGTGCATCAACTCCATGCTTTTGTTTCCCCGAATTACATCCGAAGAAAAAAACAAGCAAAAGGTAAAACATGTATTTCATACAAAATTCAATTGATAAACGATAAATGCTATTCGATCAGTCCGGCATTTTGCAGAATTGCTTCCATTTCCTGCTGCACTTTCAATGCTTCGGTGCCCGCTGCTTCGGCAAAATCGGGTCCTTCAGAAGCATAAATAATCTGACGCGATGAATTAACCAACAATCCGCAGACGCTGTTAAGACCGTACTGAGCCACTTCCTTCAAACTGCCACCCTGAGCACCAACCCCCGGCACCAACAGGAAATGATCGGGTATGATGCTGCGTATATCGGCCAGCATTTCGGCCTTGGTGGCTCCAACCACATACATCATTTGCTCATCGTTTCCCCATTCGAGCGATTTGCGAAGCACTTTTTCGTAGAGCTTTTCTCCGTTTTCATCTACAGTTAACTGAAAATCGAAGGCTCCTGTGTTCGATGTGAGTGCCAGTAGAATCACCCATTTATCTTCATAGGATAAGAAAGGCGTCACCGAATCTTTGCCCATATACGGAGCAACAGTTATGGCATCAAACTCCATATTGCTGAAGAAAGTACGCGCATACATCGACGAGGTGTTGCCAATATCGCCGCGTTTGGCATCGGCTATGATAAACTGATCGGGATAGTTCTCGCGGATATAATCGACTGTACGCTCCAATGCATCCCAACCTGTTACGCCGAGACTTTCGTAAAAAGCCAGATTGGGTTTGTAGGCAACACACAAATGTGCGGTGGCATCGACAATTGCTTTGTTGAAAGAGAAAATGGTATCTTCACTTTCATCGAACAAATGTTCGGGTATCTTGTTGATGTCTGTATCTAATCCAACACACAAAAATGACTTCTTGCGGCGGATGTTTTCGAAAAGTTGTTGTTTGTTCATGTTTGCAGTTTTTGCCGGATTATACTTCGCTTTCTTTCAGTCTTTCAGCGTTTTCGGCTACTATCAGTTGGTCAATTGCACCCTGAATATCACCGTTCATAAAAGCTGAAAGGTTGTAAATCGTATAATTGATGCGGTGATCAGTAATTCGTCCCTGTGGATAATTGTAAGTCCGGATTTTGGCCGAGCGGTCGCCCGTTGAAACCATGGTTTTACGCTTTGAGCCAATCTCATCGAGATACTTCTGATGTTCGATAGCGTAAATTCTCGAACGTAACTCGTTCATTGCCTTGGCTTTGTTTTTATGCTGCGATTTTTCATCCTGACATTGCACTGTAATGCCCGTAGGAATATGTACAAGCCTGATAGCCGAATAGGTAGTGTTCACCGACTGCCCGCCTGCGCCCGAAGAGCAAAAAGTATCCACGCGCACATCCGATTCCTTCAGTTCTATATCGAATTCTTCAGCTTCGGGCAAAACTGCAACCGTAGCAGCCGATGTATGCACACGCCCCTGTGTTTCAGTCTGAGGTACACGCTGTACACGATGCACTCCCGATTCGTATTTCATGGTGCCATACACGTTTTCACCCGAAACAGTGAAGATAATTTCCTTATATCCACCGGCAGTTCCTTCGGAAATATTGGTAACTTCTACCTTCCAGCCTTTCGAGTCGCAATAACGATGATACATCTTGAACAAATCTCCGGCAAAAATAGCGGCTTCATCGCCACCGGTTCCACCCCTGATTTCGACGATAGCATTCTTATTATCTTCAGGATCAACAGGTATCAGCAATTGTTTGATTTCTTCCTCCATCAGCGGAATTTGGGGTTCGATGGTTTCGATTTCAGCCTTTGCCATTTCCCTCATTTCGGGGTCCGACTCAATTTCGAGAATTTCTTTAGCTTCAGTAAGATGCGATATAGCAAGCTTATACTCGTCGCGAGCTGTCAGAATTTTTTCCAGATCGCGGTACTCCTTGTTTAGTTTAACAAAGCGTTTCTGATCCGAAATCACCGAAGGGTCGGTTATTAGTGTAGATATGTCGTCGAATTTATGCTGAAGTGCGTCCAGCTTTTCGAGTAATGATGTTTCAGCCATTGATTGTGGGTGCGAATTTTTATAAAAGCCCTGCAAAAATACCAATATTTTGCGGGATAGAAAAATGTGTGTGCCAGCAATAAACGCCGGAAGGTGATTGAAGTTCAAAAAGAAATTTTGAGACCTCCCCAGATACTCAATACCGGCTTATCATTTCTTTCGTTGATAGGCGTGTGTGTATCTTTCTTGATCATTTCAAGCTCAGGGAAAACAGTAATGGAAAAATTTCTGTAGATTCTGATATCAGCACCCAAACCTACCGACCAGGTTTTGAAGCTAAATGCTTCATTACTATTGCTTATCATCGAAAGGGCGATAACAGGCGAAACAGCTCCTGAATGATAACTGCAACTCAAACGAAAGGGGTATTTGTAATAGCGGTTCAGAAAACCGACCTCAGGGAAAAGGATACCGGTCGAAAATCCCAAATCGAAATCTCCAAAACGATAACTTATTCCGGCCATAAAACCCGAAAAAACAGTTAGACTATCGTCCTGCATTGGGTGATACATGTAATTATAATACTGAATACCCGGACTAATCGAGAACTTTACTTTTTTCATCTCCCTGATCAATGAAAAGCCCGATTCAAACTCCGCATTATATTTTCTGATGATTGCTGAAAGCGAGGCAGCAGTCGGATAACCCAAAGCTCCGGTTTGTTCGGCAATTTCAGGAGCATCACTCATGTATTTGCGCAGGGTATCCTGATAAGATTTGTCGTAGCTCCGATAAGATAAAATAACCAGATTCTGCTCCAGTTGGGTATGTTCACTGGCTATTACCGGTAAAGGAATCATTGCTTCATTTCCATCCCTGAAAATGAAAAATTGCTGGTTTTCACCGGTCCCCGACTGATAGAGTGTAATTTTTCCATCCACCAACATTTTCAGCTCTGAATCTTTGGTTTTGCCCGTACTTTTCCCTTCTGATGGCATTATCCCTTCATCGAGAAATCGGTTGTAATCCGAAATCAATGCCATTAAATTAGTTGCATTGATGGTGAGCATGTTGCGGATACGGGTCTCAAACGGTTTAGCATGCAAATACTGCAAAAGCGTATCGATGTGGAAAGTAGTGCTTACTAAACGGCTTTTCCGCACATAACCATCATCCACTTCGCGCATTTCCTGTTGAAAGGGTAAATGTATAAAACGATTATGCCCCTGAACGGTAATGAAGAAAACCGTATTTTTATAGCTGTATAAACCTGTTGAACCTGTTAGTAATTGCTTCAGTTCGAGTTCGGAAGCCCTGTTATTAAACACAACGGTTGCCTTCAGCATCTTTCCCTGTTTGGGTTTTGCTTCCCGCAACTGTGCCGAAAGTAATCCCGGCACAAGAACAATGAACAACCATTTCACTGCCAGTTTCATCGGGTAAAATTAGTTTACTTACCTGTATTCTCTATCCATTTTTTTGCATTTACAAAGGCTTCCACCCACGGAGTTATCTGGTCAGCATTCTTCCTTTCGGCCGGATAATGCGCCCATTGCCAGGGGAAGATGGCTCTTTCGGGGTGAGGCATCATGGCTAAATGACGACCATCAGAAGAACATATACCTGCTGTGGCATAATCGGAGCCATTGGGGTTGGCCGGATATGCAGCATAACTGTATTTCGCAATCACCTGGTATGAACTTTCATCCTGCGGAAGATCAAATTTTCCTTCTCCGTGAGCCACCCACACCCCGAGTTTGCTACCTGAAAGGGAACCAAACATCACCGAATGATTTTCGGGAATAGTTAGACCGATGAACGACGATTCAAACTTATGCGAGTCGTTATGTAGCATGCGGGGCATTGACTGATGTCCGGGAGTGATTAGTCCGAGTTCGACCATCAACTGACAGCCGTTGCAAATACCCAGGCTTAATGTATCGTTGCGTTGATAGAAACGATCGAGGGCAGCCTTCGATTTTTCGTTGTATAAAAATGCTCCGGCCCATCCTTTGGCCGAACCAAGTACATCGGAATTGGAAAAACCGCCACAGAAAACGATCATTTGCACTTCATCGAGTGTTTCGCGACCGGCTGCGAGGTCGGTCATGTGCACATCCTTTACATCGAAACCGGCCAGATAGAGCGAATAAGCCATTTCGCGGTCGCCATTAGTTCCTTTTTCGCGGATAATGGCAGCTTTGATGCCTGAAGGTTGGCGATCCTGATTAAGATTGAATTGCGAAAACTTCCCCTTGAAACCGGCGTTGAATTTAAACTCAAGCGGCTGGTTTTTGTAGTTGTTGTAACGCGACAAAGCACATGCTTCACCACTTTGTTTTCGGTCGAGGAGATATGAAGAGCGGTACCAGATATCTCTTAAATCGTTGATTGAGAAGGTATAAGACTCTTTCTTTTTGTGAATTTCGAGGCGACGCTCAGCGATGGGAACGGCAATGCGGGCAAAGCCTACTCCATGCGCATCGAGCACTTTTTCCACTGCTTTACGATCCTTTACCTGAATAACCACTCCTGGATTTTCGGAAAAAAGGTTGGTAACCAGCGAGTTGCCGGCCAGATAATCGAGTTTCACCGACAAGCCTCCCGATTTGTTTCCGAATGTCATTTCGAGCAATGTGGTAATTAAACCTCCCTCGGAAATATCATGACCGGCGAGAATCAGATTTGAAGCTATCAGTTCCTGAATGGCTTCAAAAGCCGATTGGAAGTATTCCGGGTCCCTGACAGTTGGCACTTCATCGCCGATTTTATTCATTGTTTGAGCCAGCACCGAACCACCCAATTTTTGGGTATCGAAAGAGAAATCGATATAATACAGCATGGTTTTGGGGTCGTTGACCATCACCTGACCCACTGTTTTTTTTACATCCGACACTTCGCCGGCTGCTGAAATAATGACTGTACCGGGTGAGAAAACCTTTTGGTCGCTATATTTCTGGGTCATCGAAAGCGAATCTTTTCCTGTAGGGATATTGATTCCCAGCGCGCAGGCAAAATCGCTGCAGGCTTCTACAGCTTTGTATAAACGTGCATCTTCACCGGCATTTTTGCATGGCCACATCCAGTTGGCACTGAGCGAAACAGACGACAAGCCTTCCGCCAGGGGCGCCCACACAATGTTGGTTAATGCTTCGGCTATGGCGAGCACCGAACCGGCCTGCGGATCGGCTAAAGCGGCAAGTGGTGCGTGACCGATAGAAGTGGCAATGCCTGACTTGCCGCGGTAGTCCAACGCTACCACACCCAGATCGCTGAGCGGCAACTGTATTTCGCCGGCGCACTGCTGACGGGCTATTTTGCCCGTAATGGAGCGGTCGACCTTGTTGGTAAGCCAGTCCTTACAAGCAACCGATTCGACCTGTAGAACATGTTCGATATAAGTTTGCAGTTTGGTTTCATCCACCTCTACTGCAGAGAATTTTTCTTCAATACTGTTATCGGTAATTACCGTTTTGGGCGGCTTGCCAAACATGTATTCCAGTTTTAAATCGATGGGACGCTGACCATCAGCCTGTTCGAATACAAAATCCATATCGCCCGTGGTTTCGCCCACCACATACATGGGTGCGCGTTCCCGTTCGGCAATGCGCTGAACCATGTCGATATCTTCGGCTTTCATGAGCAGACCCATGCGCTCCTGACTCTCATTGCCTACAATTTCTTTGGCACTGAGGGTCGGGTCGCCAACCGGCAGTTTCGATACATCAATCTTTCCGCCGGTAGTTTCCACCAATTCCGAAAGACAATTGAGATGGCCGCCTGCGCCATGGTCGTGAATCGATATAATCGGATTTTCATCCGCTTCAGCCAAAGTACGTATTACATTGGCAACGCGTTTCTGCATTTCGGGGTTGGCCCGCTGAACGGCATTCAGTTCCACAGCATTATCGTAATGGCCGGTATCGACCGACGAAACGGCACTGCCGCCCATACCGATGCGGTAATTGTCGCCTCCCATCACAACTACTTTTTCACCTGGTTCGGGGATTCCTTTCAGAGCATCCTTGCGATTACCAAACCCAACACCTCCGGCAAGCATAATTACTTTATCGTAACCATAAATTTTATTATTCTCCTCATGCTCAAAGGTGAGCAGCGAGCCACAAATGAGTGGCTGGCCAAATTTGTTCCCGAAGTCGGAAGCCCCATTCGAAGCCTTAATCAGAATTTGTTCGGGAGTTTGATACAACCATTTTCTGGCAGTCAGTTTTTGCTCCCAGGGCTTGTGGTTATTGCGGGGATAGGAAGTCATGTAAACGGCAGTTCCTGCAATAGGCAAACTGGCCTTGCCTCCTCCGAGGCGGTCGCGTATTTCACCACCAGTACCGGTGGCAGCTCCGTTGAAAGGCTCTACTGTTGTCGGGAAATTGTGCGTTTCAGCTTTGAGCGAAATCACCGATTCTATCTCGCGGGTAGCGAAAAAATCGGGTTTATCGCCGGAAAGGGGAGCAAACTGTTCGATAACAGGACCCGCATTGAAAGCAACATTATCCTTGTAAGCCGAAACCAGTTTGTTAGGATTTTCTTCGGAAGTTTTGCGAATCAGCTTAAACAGCGAAAGTTCCTTTTCTTCACCATCAACAATAAACTGACCATTGAAGATTTTATGCCGGCAATGTTCCGAATTCACCTGCGAGAATCCAAAAACTTCTGAGTCAGTGAGTTTGCGGCCAACCTTTGCACTTACTTCGTTGAGGTATTCAATCTCATCGCTACTCAGTGCGAGTCCTTCCTGCTCGTTGTAAGCAACAATGTCATCGATATACAAAATTGGCTCGGGTTTTTTGTCGATGCAGAAAATGTCCTGCCCTATGCGTGAATAGATACGTTCGAGCATGGGGTCGTATGCCAGTGCTCCCTGCACCGATGGTGTGGATGAAACCGCTCTGAATTCCTCGATACGATGGATACCTGAGATGCCCATGTTTTGGGTAATTTCAACAGCGTTGGTACTCCATGGAGTAATCATTTCGCGCCGGGGACCCACGTAATTGTCTTCAATTTCGGACTGATTAATTAACTGTGCTCCACCAAAAAGCCAGGTAAGTTTTTCGATATCTGCAGGTTGAACACCAGAGGCCGACTGCACGGCATACACATTCCGGGTGGAAGTCTGAAAGAATTGAATCATGTTGCTACGTTTCAGTTTTTGGACGTGCAAAGATAGTTAAATTAGGGGAGAAAATTTCTTGTTCAACCAAAAAACCACTTGTGTAATTCGCCGTAATGTTCCTGATACATTTTATAGGCATCGCGGATAATCTTCAGTGCAGTTTCTTTTTCGAAGAATTTCTCCACCACCACTGTCTTGTTTTCGAGTTTGGTGTAATCCTCAAAAAAACTCATTGTTTCCTGAATCATATGCGGAGGCAGGTCGGCCACATCATTATAATGCGAAACACTGGGATCGCCTGCTGCCACAGCAATTATCTTGTCGTCGGCTTCACCGTTATCAAGCATGCGCATTACACCAATCACTTTGGCTTCAACGATACATAATGGCACAACATCAATTCTCGAAAGAATCATGATATCCAGCGGGTCCTTATCATCGCAATAGGTTTGTGGAATAAATCCGTAATTATGCGGGTAATACACCGATGAATACAACACCCTGTCGAGCCGAAGCAAACCGCTTTCCTTATCGAGTTCATATTTGGCCCTGTTTCCTTTGGGAATTTCGATGATGCCTTTGATTATATCCTCACTGCTGGTTTGTGGCACTACCTGGTGCCATGGATTGAAATTACTTCTCATATAATTTGTTCTACGTGTTTATTAGTATTAACTTCTTTCGGGCCGATTACTTTTTCAATAAATCCTTTTTCGTCGATGATGAAAGTTGTGCGGAACATGCCCATGTATTTGCGTCCGTACATCTTTTTTTCGCCCCAGGTGCCAAACAGCTGAGAGAGTGTAGTTTCGGTATCGGCAATCAGATTAAAGGGAAGATTTTGTTTGGCAATAAACCCCTGATGCGATTTGGCGCTGTCGGCACTCACTCCTACAACCTCATACCCGGCTTTGCGCAGGGCATCATAATTATCCCTTAAACTGCATGCCTGGGCAGTACATCCGGGAGTATTATCTTTCGGATAGAAATATAAAACAATTTTCTTCCCACTGAAATCAGATAGTTTCAGTTCTTTGCCATCCTGATTAATTCCAAGTATTTCAGGAACTTTATCACCAGCTTTTAGTGCCATAGTTGTATTGTTTTAATGCTTTTTTTGAAAGCGACACAAATGTATTGAAATATCTCTGAAGTTGATAATAATATTTTCTTTTATTTCAGAATAAATTTTGAAAAGCTAAAGAAAATGCAACCTTCGCTCTACCAAGACATCGCCGCTATGCGGCTCTGCATGCAACAACAAATCCTATTTGCG
>CAYGJI010000079.1:0-14053 GCA_964350125.1 uncultured Paludibacter sp.
TCGGGATTGCGGAAGGAACCAAAGATATGGGTGATGCGGGCAATGCGTTCTTCGATGGTTAGATGGTCGGCTGCTTTGGCCATGGCACGAATGCGTTTCCCTGCTTCCCTGAACACATCGGGCTCGTAGTATTTCTTAAAACTCTGAAAAAGTTGTTTGGTAACCCCTTTGGGCATAAATTCTTCCCATGAAAGTGGATCAACTAACTGTGCAAAATTATCAATGGTGATTTCTTCATCCTCGTTCTGAACTTCTGCTCCGTATATCAACAAGGGCATACGGATGGAGATTCCCCGCAAAATGGAAATGGCGCTGTCGCGGTTCTTTCGCTTTTCTTCCTTTTCCTTCAGCAGTTTTTTCTGTTGCTCCGTCAGCTCTTCCCTTTTGCGGTTTAGCTTTTCAGCAACCTGCAGCATTTCGTATTGTTCATCGGTAAAACCCTGCTTGTTGATTTCAATTTCGCCGCTTTTGGGAATGGCTTTGGTACTGCCAATAATCTTTTTCAATCCGTTAAACTCGTCAAGTTCCACATTCCCGAGTTTCATCAACGAATCGTTGTCGTACAGGTAATTATCTTCAAAACCATTGCGCACTACCCTGTCGATATACACTTTCTTGAGCTGTGCCAACATGCTGTTTACATCGTAGGTACTCATGCGCGAACCATGCATGGCAATGATGGGACAGAAGTTCAGGAATTCACCCAGAATATCCCGGTCTTCGCCGGTTGTTTTGCCTGCTTTGGCCGATATTTTGGCGGTTTCGGCTATCACTTTCAAGGTACGATCGGGAGCAAAATCGAACACAAAACATTCCTCTTTTACCCTTCCGTTAATTGTGGCGGGAGTCTGTACCCGGAAAATTGTTTGCATGTATCCCGATGCCGAAGTGTTGAATGAACCGGACAACATAAACACAGCCGTCCATGCTTTTACCGATACTCCGGTGGTTAATCTTCCACAGGATAGGGTAATGGTGTAAGTCTCATGTGGATTGGGACCAATGGCATCGTTCACTTTTTTCAAAGCTTCCTGATTGGCTTCTTCTTCATCGCCATCGCCGGCCACGTTTACAATATCGAAACTACTGAAAACCGGATGCGATTTAAGCAAAGCACTGAGTGCCCGTGCTTCTTTTACGCCCGGCACCATCCACAGCGAATGCCTGAAATTATGGCGGTATTCAGCAGTGGAATATGGATAATTGCTGTGTTCGTCGGACTTGCATATCAGATTGAGAAACGACTGAACATCCTTTTCGTGCACAAATTTTCCATCCGCATTCGGTCGGAAAAACTCCCGGAAATTAAATGCCTGTTCCTCATCGGAGTATTGCTGCATCAGCTTACCCAGGTCGTAGGTAAAAATGTTCAGCCGGGGTAAGGTAGCATAGGGATTTGGGTCGCCAACGTGCAATTCATCCCATTCGGCTTTGGCACGTTGCTCCATAACATAATCCCAGGTATAGATTTCCTCCTCTTTGAATTCATCAAACAAATTGAACGGAGTACCCGATAAGCGCAAGACTTTGGTATCTGTTTTCACCAATTCATTCATCACCGCCTTGCCCAGTTCGGTTTGAGTACCTTCATGTGCTTCATCCACAATGATTAAATCCCAGTGAGTTCCGAAAATCTCATCATTTTTATCAAAGTTACCCCCTACCTGCGACGAGCCGCGCAAATTCTGCATGGAAGCGAAATAAACATACTTTGTTTCTCCTTTGGCACAGTTGTTTTCGAGCGTTTCGAACGAATCTCCATTGGTTTTCGAACCGTATCTGTAAATTGGTTTATCGTAGAAAATCTTACTGAAATCTTCGAACCATCCCGCATCCACTACAGGTCGGTGAGTAAGAATCAGTGTGCGGGCAAAGTCCATCTCTTTAACCACCTGCAATGCCGAAAGGGTTTTACCGAAACGCATTTTAGCGTTCCAAAGCATTTGGTTGCTCTTTTTGAACTGTTTTTTGGTGCGGTCAATTGCATCTTTCTGTTCGGGGCGGAAAACAATCGGGCTTTGGCCATCGGTAATTTGATGTGCTCCCAATGAATCTTTACCTTCTTTCACAGCTTTGATGGCTTGTTTTACTGTTTCCAGGTCAGTAACAAACCATTCATTGGCTTTATTCTGCGTATCAAATATTTTTCGCTTAATACCCGAGCGAGTTAACACATTGTGTACCTCTGCATCCGAAAAAGCATTTATCGTTTTGTCTTTGATGTAAACCGACAGTTCGGTATGTAGCAAATCATATAAAATTCCTGCTGTTTGGGTGTACTGATTGATGCGTTTCTTTGCTGCTTCATTCAGCGCTTTGCTGTTTGGCTCCAACCCCCAAATGTTTTCGTTGTCCGAAGTGGCTTCTCCGATTTTAAGGCAGCCTTTGTGCTGAGCATCGTTGATACGAAACACATAAATCAGTTTGAGTTTTAATGCTGAAGTGAATTTCATAGCTTGCTAAATTATCTCGTTTTACATTTGCCTTTTCATTAAATCTACAAATCTCACTTTTCGCCCCCTCTTTTTTGTCTCCAAATCATTATCGCTCCAGTCCTTTATCAAACAATAGGTTCCATTGTGTTTAAACAGATTATCCGATTTACAACCATCACAAGGCGTACATATTTCCTTTTCTCCAAACAAATCCTGAACAGTCGTTTTTCTTTCACCACAACTGTCCGGCACTACTCCTTTCAATCCATCCATCTGCCAAACATTCCACGATATTATATATGCGATATATTTGATAGACTTGAGCAGTGGCTTCCTGCCAAATTTCAGCGTATAATTTTCGATAAAGGAGTAAAGCATCGATTCCCTTGCCAGCAATAAACTATCGCCCTGCCATTCAAATGCATATATGTTTTCATAGGCTGTTTGTGCTGCTTCAAGCCATTCACCACTATCATCTACATTCTCATTAATAACCCGCAATTTTCTGTCGAGTAATCCAATTCGGTTTTCGACCGGAATAAACTCCCCGGTAGTGGTATCGTAGCGGCTCGTAATGTAAGGTGCTTCGCCGCAGGTCATCTCCAAACGGGTATCTTTTATATACTGCTTCCAGGTTTTTCCTTTCGGAAACCTAATCTTTTCGGGATTTACCTTCCAACCACGTGAACCATCAGCATTTGTAATTTCCTTGTTGAAACCATTTTCGATTCCGAACCAAGCATTATCAATCAGGTTGTTTTGGGAATTACAAATCCACGAAGGTGTGAAAACTTCAGCCATATCGCGTACCCGCGCTAACTGCATTTGCTTGTCTTTTTGAATCCGGGGCATTATCACATTTCCATTGCTGCCGGTAATTAATTCCGGCAGAATTTGTGATTCATATTCATAACCCTCTCCCAAAAAATTGTAATTATTGGTAGCCCATAATATATTCTGCTGTGTGGTATGGTCTTGTAACAAAGCCTCCAACACAACAGGATACTTATCACGAATGTCGTTTTCCTTTATATCAACTTCGCTATTTTTCTCTCTTAACATACGTGAATTCTCAGAAATAATTATCGGATAAATAAAATACGTTGATTGTGTAATAATGTTTTGCACAAAAATACACATTTTATATTGAGAAAACAATTTGATTGAAGCATCGCCTAAAATCATGCGCATGTATATGTATCAGCAACATCATGCGCATGAATGCATCAATCCGTATGTAATAATATGTTGTCAAAAATACACATTATTAATCTGCAAATCAATTGGATCGAATGATTCTGCTTTGTTGAGCAATGATTACCGTTAACACCACAAGCTTACATTCCCATATGTTGCGTCACTACTACTTCTTCAAACAAACTTTGACTTAGCTGAGTCAAACTATTTGACTATATTGAGTCGAGCACTTTGACTTAGTTGAGTCAAACCTCAGCATAAATGGTAATATTGCGGCAGTAGTACCGGAATGTACACCAACGTTGCTTAACTATGCGATTGAATCAATATATCGGGTTTGCAAAAAAACGCTCAGAAGGGTACATAACCACTTTCAGCAATTATACCTTTCGCCGATTCGGTTTGCAACAACTCATACAGCTTGTAGGCCATCGAATTTTGATCCAAATCGGAGCGGATGGTGGCATACACTTTCGATACATAGGGATATTTCTGCGACTGAATGGTTTTTCGGTTCGGAGCCACTCCATCGATAGCTATACTTTTCACGATGTTATCTCTCACAATTTGTTCCTTATAATAGTAAACCGTATAACAAAGGGCGTTTACATCCGACCTGGTTACCGAGAAAACCATCGCCATACTTGGAATTTCAGGCTCATAATCCACAGAAAATGAAGCAATTGGAGTTCCCTGCATCACCAGTTCTTCCATCAACTCCTGACTACCCGAATTTTGATTGCGCACGTATGGTTTGATGGGGCTATCGGCACCTCCCACCTCTTTCCAGTTCGTTATTTTGCCCGTGTAAATATCCTTAACCTGTTGCTTTGTAAACGACTTCACAGGATTATTCAGGTTGGTTACAAATACAAAAGCATCCAGAGCAACGGGTGTTTCAATTAACTCAACGCCAAGACTATCGGCATGCGCTTTTTCTGCCTTCGACATTTTGCGGGCCGATAATATCAGATCAGCTTTTCTGTCGATTAAATTGATAATTGATTGGTGGGTTTGCGATGATTTTATGCGCTCTGCAAGAAAATCCTGAGGTATATCTGTCGATAAATACCAGGTACCGTTCATGTGCCAGGCCTGCTCCCAACGATAGTTGTATCCCAATAATTTAGAGGCAATTAATCTGTTAAGAGGATCGGTTGATGTGGATCCGTCAACTTTGGGATAGTTCTCCAAGGTTAACCCTTCTATTTTGAAAATTGATTCGGAAGATTTATCGCATGACGACAAAGCAAAAAATGCGACTAATGTGATTAAAAGACTAAGATTTCTCATGATTTCAGGTATGAATTGATGTTGAGGTGTTCTTTTGTAAATACGCGAAATATATAACCGCATTTACTGCGATGCAAATGTACAAAATGTTGTGGAAATTTTGATCGATATTGTTTGGTGACATTTGAACACATGTTAAACCCGGGGCGATGCCCATAGGTTAATAATATGCTGCCGTTTCAGGGCTATTTCGCTACATCCACTCCCCCTGTGTCAAGGCTGAAAGCCTTATTTATCATCAGCCCGGGGTTCCTGATGCTTAATGGCCTCGTTGTGGATATGCATGGCAACGTCCCGGGTATTTGTGAACGCAATCGACATAGAAATGGGTAATTATTAAAAAATTATTTTCATAATTGAAGCTCAATATATTAAGTAATCATCCAACCCGCTTAGCCCGAAATCTCAACATGGATTTCGAACCATATTATCCACTAAATCAATCAGTTCAACCCCACAAACGAACTCTACCAGAATCCCGGACTGGCTTACTACGAAGCCATAGAAGCATTAGTGGAGCACAAAATGCATTAATTAATTGCAGCTAACTGCAGGGTCAATTTTTCAAAAAAAAGAATACCTTTGCAGGCATGAAACGAAAAATCCCGCTTTACATAAAGATACTCCTCGCCATGGTTGCAGGCGTGGGAGCAGGTTATTTGTTTCTCTGGATTGGACATGAAAAGGTGATTGCCGACTGGATTAAACCCTGGGGTACCATTTTCATTCGGTTACTGAAACTAATCGCAATTCCCTTGGTGTTTGTCTCGCTTGTCCGCGGAATCACACAGATGAAAGATTTTGCACGCCTTTCCCGCCTTGGATTACGAACACTATCCATCTACCTTATTACCACTACTTTAGCCGTCAGTCTGGGAATTGGCATGGTAAGTTTGGTTCGTCCGGGCGACATTTTTCCACAAGACAAAGCCCGCGAATTTCAGGAACAATACACCGAAAAACTGGCCGGGAGCATCGAAAATGCAGCTAAAATCAAGGAAACCGGTCCGCTCAGTTTCATCGTGGATATGGTGCCCGAAAATCTGCTGGCTGCAGGAAGCAACAATTCGGCCATGTTGCAGATTATCCTTGTAGCCATCCTTGTGGGCATAGCTATCGTGTTGTTGGGCGAAAAAACGGCAGGTCCGCTGATTCCGGTGATTGATGCTACCAATGCGGTGATACTCAAGATTGTGGACTTCATCATGCTCTATGCACCGGTGGGCGTTTTTGCACTCATGGCCGGTATGATTACAGATATGTCGGGCGACAGTGGCATGTTTGCCTCACTCGGAATGTATGCTTTCACAGTTGTTGTCACACTCCTGTTTATAGCCCTGGTACTTTATCCACTGTTTTTAAAGATTTTCACCAAAGAGAATCCCGGAAAATTCATCAGAGGCGTTTTTCCCATTCAATTGGTGGCTTTTTCTACCAGCTCGAGTGCCGCTACACTTCCCTTTACGATGGAGCACAGCCAAAAAGAGATGGGAGTGCATGAAGAAATTGCTTCCTTTGTATTTCCTGTAGGTGCAACCATCAACATGGACGGCACCAGTGCTTATCAGGCGGTGGCCATCCTGTTTATCGCACAGATTTTCGGCATAGAACTCACGCTGACTCAAACACTGAGCGTAGTCATGCTTACTGTACTGGCTTCAATTGGTACTCCCGGCGTTCCCGGTGCGAGTGTGGTGATGACCGTGATGGTGTTAACATCGGTAGGGATTCCTGTGGAGGGGCTGGTGCTGATACTCGGTATCGACCGACCCTTAGATATGCTGCGAACTGTTGTAAATGTGACCGGTGATGTGTTTGTGGCAAAGCTTATTCAGAAATAAACATTTACAGCCAAAGCTTAGCTGTCTGATGAGTATTGGTTCATCTTTCAACAACTCAAAATCAGGCAAAAAGCGAATATTAACTTCCTGAGCTTCTTCGGCTTTCGATATTAACCCAGAATTAAAGAATCAAAGAAGGCACAAAGTTTCACAAGAAAAAGATACTCATATCCACCCCGATTTTCTGTAACCCTCAACAGTTTTACTGATTGTTTCTGTAAGACTGCAGGTTGCTTTCCAGCCTGTTTCCCGGCTGAATAATGAAGATGTACATACGAAGGAGGGAATAAGCATTTGCTTGTAGGTTCGTTCATCGAATACATTTTTTACACCGAATAATTTTGAAGCAAAAGTGGAAAGTTTCATCAGCACCCACATAAAACTCCGCGGAACGGGAAGAAAAATGACCCTTTTCTGCATTACTTCAGCAATTACGCGGGCAAGTTGCTTTGTATCCAAAGGTGATTCGTTGGTTAAGAAATATAGCCGGTTAAGATCCGACATTTCTTTCACCAAAATCAAAATGGCATCCACCAAATCGTCAACATCAATGTAACTTAACCTTTGCGCTTTGCCAGCGGGAAGTGGCATCAACCCATTGCGAACCATTTTGAACACCGTGAGCATAGCCGGATCGCCCGGGCCAATAACTACCGGCGGACGAACAATGGTAGTGGGAAACGGTTGATCAGCAAGCAGTTCTTCGGCTTTCAGTTTGGCTTCGCCATAGGGATCCACCGGATTCGGCATATCATTTTCGGTGAGAGGCCGCCCAGTAATATTGGGCCCTGCAGCTGCCAGTGAGGAAAACAAGAGGAAGCGACGCAGTTTCCAGTTTTGTTCATTCAATCGATCCAGAATGTCCGATACCGCCTGATGATTGTAATGCATAAACATTTCCGGACTGTTGCCATTGACGATTGCAGCAAGATGCACAAACACATCAACCTCAGGAAGTTGCAAGCCGGATTTGGCAAATAATCCGAGGTCGCCCTCCACCAACTGCATTCCGGCAGCCACATCGGCAGGAAGTTTCGAGCGGTTTCGCACCAATCCATACAACTGATGACCCTCGGCCAGCAGACGGCGGCAGAGATGAATACCAATAAAACCTGTACAACCTGTGATGAAATAACGCATGAATGGGATGTTTTATAATTTGGTGATGCAAAAATACAATTTTTTTGATGGTTTATGGCTTTTAAGATGTTATGCCCCTGCAGGGCATGAAGTTTCATCATGCATCGTTTTTTCTACCGATCTGCTGCCCCTGACGGGGCAGGCTGCACCTCTCCCGATTAACTCATTGCGCTTTAGCCACAGGCGACCGGCCCCGTCCCGATAACTATCGGGAGCACCTCTCCGGGGCTTCATCTCGTTTTTGCCCAACGGCGACGGGGACGTCGCCGGTCCCGATGCATCTTTATCGCGTTTTGCTACAGGCGAACGGAGGTCACCTCTCCCGATCTAACTTCGGCGCCGTTAGGTGCCGGACTTTGGTAGGAGCCTTGCACCCGTCGTGCTACAAAACCCTGTGCAGCCGTACCGGGCTGGTCGGCGGGTTATCACAAAACTCTCACAATGCTTCTATCAATGATAAACGGAGTTGTTGGGACCGGCGACGTCCTCGTCGCCGATATTTGATTATGCGCTTTTTATATATGATACTCAGGGAAGCTAGGACCGGCGACGTCCTCGTCGCCGTTAAGCAAAAACCAAATCAATCAAATAAGCCGCAGACAGTGTATCGGGACCGGCGACGTCCTCATCGCCAGTCCCGATGCATCTTTATCGCGTTTTGCAGCAGGCGACCGCAGGTCACCTCTCCCGAGCTAACTTCGGCGCCGATAGGCGCCGGAGATAAGCAGAAAATCTAAAACAACATATTATCATTTTAATGCGATAAAAATTCATTTAAAAACATTATGATATAATTTACGCTATATTGCAAATATATTTCTTGTTTTTTGCGGTTTAAACTATCATTTTATCCAAATTTAAACCAAATTCAAAATCGATTTTTCCCTATTCACTCTGTACGCAAATTACAAACAATAACAATAAACCAAATAACAATATAATACATTTACAAAATTAACATATATAGCTTCATATTGGCACAGTGCCAGTTATTTTTTCAATCAATTATCGGTTTTTTTGCATAGCGTAGCATTCCGCAATAATTTTGCATCAACAACAATATGACTACAATAAACTAAAAAATAAAGATGAAGTTTACTAAAATGCACGGAACCGGTAACGATTATATATATGTTAACGGTTTTGAAGAGAAAATTGACAACCCAAATGAAGCTTCGGTACGCTGGAGTGACCGACACAAAGGTATCGGTTCCGACGGATTGGTATTAATACTTCCTTCCGAAAAATGCGATTTCAGCATGCGGATGTTTAATGCGGATGGTTCAGAATCGGAAATGTGTGGAAATGCCTCGAGATGTATTGGCAAGTATGTGTATGATAAAGGCATGACCAGCAAAACCGAAATTACCCTGGAAACGCTGGCCGGTGTGAAAGCATTGAAATTATTTCCGGGCAGTGATGGAAAAATTGATACAGTAACCGTGGATATGGGTGAACCTGAGCTCGATGGCAGGTTAATCCCGACAATATTCAATGATAAGATGATTATCAACAAGCCGGTTAAATTCGGCAGCGATCTTTCATATAATATAACAGCAGTTTCTATGGGCAACCCCCATGCAGTGATTTTTACGCAGGGTATCGACCAGCTTGATCTGCCGGTCATCGGTCCGCACATCGAGAATTCGGCCATCTTCCCCAACCGCACCAACACCGAATTCATTGAGATTGAAAACGGCAATAAAATCAAAATGAGGGTTTGGGAAAGAGGCTCAGGCGAGACAATGGCATGTGGCACAGGAGCTTGTGCAGCGGTAGTTGCTGCAGTCCTCAACGGACTAACCGACACAAAGGTTGATGTGGAACTGTTGGGTGGCACACTCACCATTGAGTGGGACCGCAGCTCCAACCATGTATTTCTCACAGGCAATGCAGTTACCGTTTTCGAAGGTGAAACAGAACAATAAAACATATAAAAAACAGCTTATTAAATTCGACAATGGCTTTTATAAACGAAAATTACATTAAGATTCCGGCAACTTACCTCTTTTCAGAAATTTCCAAAAGAGTAAACCGACTACAATTGGAAAATCCGAATGCCGATATTATCAGAATGGGCATAGGTGACGTTACTCTCCCCCTGCCCGATGCCTCGGTAGATGCCATGGTAGCTGCAGCCGAAGAGCAAAGAAGTGCTTCCACTTTTCGTGGATACGGACCCGAACAGGGCTATGATTTCCTGCGCGAGGCAATCAGAAACAACGACTTTCTCTCACTTGGTGTCGATATAGCAATCGACGAGATATTTGTAAGCGACGGTGCCAAGAGTGACACCGGCAATATAGGCGATATTTTCAGTGCCGACAACATCGTGGCCATCACCGATCCGAGCTACCCTGTGTATGTGGATACCAATGCCATGGCCGGAAGAGCTGGTGAGCCGGGGGCAACTGGTGCATGGACAAATTTGGTTTATCTTCCATGTAATGAAGAAAATAACTTTGTTCCCGCACTGCCAACACAAAAAGTGGATATCATTTATCTGTGCTATCCCAACAACCCTACCGGCACTACCCTCACCCGCCATCAGCTGAAAGTGTGGGTCGATTATGCACGCGAACACAAAGCCATCATTTTTTTCGATGCTGCTTACGAAGCCTTTATCACCGAAGATGATGTGCCTCACAGCATTTACGAAATAGAAGGCGCACTTGAAGTAGCGCTCGAATTCAGAAGTTTCTCGAAAACAGCCGGCTTCACAGGAACCCGTTGTGGCTATACTGTAGTACCAAAAACAGTGATGGCTCATACCCAAAACGGTGAAGCCGTGCAACTTAACAAACTCTGGAACCGCCGACACACCACCAAGTTCAACGGTACTTCCTATGTGGTTCAGAGAGCTGCCGAAGCAACATTTACGGCAGAAGGCAAAAAGCAGGTCAGAGCGCTGATCAGATACTATATGGAAAATGCCCGCATCATACGCGAAGGGTTGCTGAAAGCCGGATTTGCCGTGTACGGCGGAGTGAATGCTCCTTATATCTGGGCCAAAGCGCCGGAAGGAATGAGCAGCTGGAAGTATTTCGATTATCTGCTGAATGAAAAAAATATTGTTTGTACTCCCGGAGCAGGTTTCGGAGCAAGCGGAGAAGGATATGTCAGATTTTCGGCATTCGGAAACCGCGAACGAATCGTTGAAGCAATGAAACGACTCTCATAAGCTATAGTTTGTCCACATTACCGGCCAAATGACTGCCCCGGTTTTCAAAAGATTTAGTTTTTAAGGTTAAATAGGTTTAGTTTTTAATTTAATTTTTCAAAAGTATGAAAAAGATGAAAATCGTGGCAATCATGATGATTGCAGTGTTAACAATTTCGAGCGTAAAAGCTCAGGAAATTACAGTTGGAGCCGACATCGTTAGTTCGTATGTGTGGCGTGGTACTCAATTCGCAGGTGCATCGGTTCAGCCCGGAATTACATTCAGCAATGGTGGCCTGACTATAGGCGCATGGGGTTCAACCGGATTCGACGGAGTGTTTCAGGAAGCGGACCTCTTTGCCAGTTATCAGTTCGATTTCGGCCTGAAACTGGGCATCACCGACTATTACTTCCCCGGCACCAACTATTTCGATTTTTCGAAAGCTACCGGGGCTCACGCATTTGAAATTAACCTCGGCTATGGAATCAAAGACTTCTCTGTTTCAGCCAACTACATGCTTAACGAAGCAGGTGGCGCAGCTACAGCCGGAGGAGATATGTACTTTGAACTGGGATACGCCATTAAGTCGTTCAGTGTTTTTGCAGGTGCAGGAAACGGTTGGCATACCCCTGATGGCAGCTTTGCAGTGGTTAATGTGGGTCTGAGCACTACCAAAGAAGTTCAGATTACCGAATCATTCAGCCTGCCGGTAAAAGGGAGCCTCATCCTCAATCCCAAAACACAGCAGTTCTTTATCGTTGGAGGAATTACTCTCTGATTTGGTGCAGAAAACAAATTGAAACTGATTTCACTGAATTATTAACAACTGCAGGCCGGTTGACAACGCTCTGCAGGAACAACAAAATGAGTTATGAAAAAAATTGAAGCAATTATCCGGAAAACCAAATTCGATGATGTGAAAGAAGCCCTGAATATTATCGATATCGAATGGTTTTCGTATTACGACGTGCGAGGCGTTGGCAAAGCCCGACAGGGACGCATTTACCGCGGTGTGGTTTACGACACAAGCTATATCGAAAGAACACTGATCAGCATCATTGTTCGCGATAAGAATGTGGAAAAAACAGTTAAAGCCATCCGGGAAGCTGCTCAGACTGGCGAAATAGGCGACGGAAGGATATTCATCATCAATGTGGAAGATGCTGTGCGTATCCGTACAGGTGAAAGAGGCGACATCGCCTTGTATAATGCCGAAAACGAGAAATAAACCCTGTTACAAATAACAAATATTAAAACATGATGGAAGAAACTATACTTGGACTACAGATTGGTATTGACAATATGTGGTTATTGATTGCCGGATTTCTGGTGATGTTCATGCAACCGGGGTTTGCGCTGTTAGAAGCTGGCTTCACCCGCTCCAAAAATACAGCCAATATTTTAATGAAGAACCTTATGGACTTTGCCATTGGTTCCCTGTTATACTGGACGATAGGTTTTACGCTGATGTATGGAGACTCGATATCCGGACTGATCGGAATCCCTGATTTATTCTTTATGAGCGATGGTTATGGTGATAACTATGCTGACTATTCGAATTTGTTCTTTCAAACAGTATTCTGTGCCACAGCTGCTACCATTGTATCGGGAGCCATGGCCGAACGTACCGAATTCAAAGCTTACCTGATTTTTACAATTGTGATTTCAGTGCTGATTTATCCGATATCGGGTCATTGGACCTGGGGCGGCGGCTGGTTGAGCCAACTTGGCTTCCACGACTTTGCAGGATCTTCTGTCGTTCACTCGGTAGGTGCCTGGGTTGGTTTGGCAGGTGCTGCGATAATCGGACCTCGTATTGGTAAATACAACAAACATGGCAAACCCAATGCTATACCGGGTCATAACTTATTGCTTGGTGCGCTTGGTGTATTCATCCTCTGGTTCGGTTGGTTTGGCTTTAACCCGGGCTCTCAACTTGCAGCAGCCGGCACCGAGAATGCAGTAGCCATCGGGCATATTGCAGTAACCACCAACCTCGCAGCCGCTGCAGGCGCTGTAGCAGCCATGATGGTTTCGTGGTTCCGCTACAAACGCCCTGAGTTGTCGTTTTCGCTCAACGGTGCCCTGGCCGGACTGGTTGCCATCACAGCAGGTACCAATGTAGTTGATCCGGTAGGAGCTGTCATCATTGGTAGTTTGGCCGGTATCCTCCTGCCCTTTGCAGTGGAGTTCTTTGATAAAGTAGCGAAAGTAGATGACCCTGTCGGTGCCATCTCTGTTCACGGTGTTTCCGGAGCATTCGGCACCTTGATGGTGGGCTTATTCCACTCCGAAAAGGGTTTGTTCTACGGAGGTGGATGGTCGCAACTCGGAATTCAGGCTATCGGTGTGGTTGTGTTCTTCGTTTGGGCATTCGGAACCGGACTTGTACTGTTTACTATCCTGAAGAAACTCAAAATCCTCCGTGTATCAAAACGGGTGGAAGAAGAAGGTCTGGATATTTACGAACACGGCGAAACAGCGTATAATTAAAAAGTGTAATTGAATCTGTAGAGACGAGGGTTGCCTTGTCTCTACAAAACACAAACATGATGAAATTATTAGAAAAAAAGAAAAAATTCTCAAATAACGTTTTGGGAAATCCAAAACACGGTGAAGTTTTCAGATTTAATCGTGTGTTTTTTAGTTTTATTGTTTCAGACAGGCTACTTCGTGAGAAATAGCCTGCCTTTTAAACTTATTTGCAACGAAAAAACAGCTATCTTTGTACACCATAAAAGAACCTGATTTTGAGGGCTTCTATTTCAATCGTTCAATTTTAACAGCTGCGGCTCCGAAACTGTAAGCAAAATACGTTAAAAAGATTTCAAATCGAAACAACAAACAATCAAAACTAACAATTAACAAAAGATTGTGCCATTTTAACTTACACTACAACTAAATTTGCAGGCGAATCCTGACATATAGTTATAATAAGTAACAGGAAGAAAATAATGTCATATTTTAAACGCATTTAAAAACAACA
>CAYGJI010000080.1:0-14034 GCA_964350125.1 uncultured Paludibacter sp.
ACCCGCGACCCCCTGCGTGACAGGCAGGTATTCTAACCAACTGAACTACCACACCATTGTGGGTTTTGTGAGATTCAAACAAGCGAACTTCCCGTGAATAGGGATATGCTAACCAACTGAACTATCAAAACCTGAATTGGGCATTGTTTTAAATGCGATGCAAAGATACTTCATTTTTTTATTTCTACAAGTGGTCTGAAATATTTTTTTACAAATAATCCAATACCCTGCCGTCCTTATTTCTTTTTAGTTTTAATTGTACAGCCTACAGCCACAGTGGTTGTGGTAGTTACAGGTTTTCCGGCCAATAATGCGTCTACTGCATCCTCTACATATTTATTGGTAACATCCGTGGCATCTTTATAATTGTTATCGATTGCACCAATATATCGTACTACATTTTTATTCCTAACTTTCTGAAGAATGTAAATGTGTGGTGTTTTGGTAGCTCCATACTGCGGGTAAATTTTCTGTCCATCGTCGAACAAATACGGAAAAGTGAATTTTTTCTCTTTTGCTCTCACAATCATAGCTTCGTAGCTGTCTTTGGGCTGAACAGCAGGATCATTGGGATTGATGGCAATAACAGGATACCCAAGCTGCTTATATTTGGCATCCAAGGCAATTATACGATCCTCATAGGCAACGGCATAAGGGCAATGATTGCAGGTAAAAATAACGATGAATCCCTTAGCATGCTTAAAGTCGGACAGTGAAACCATTTTCCCGTCCACATTCTTCAATTTGAAATCGGTGGCATTATCTCCGATTTTATAACCCTGCGCATTCAGCGGTTGTGTAACAAAGGCCATAATAGCCAGTGTAACGATAACAATTTGCTTTTTCATAACTTGATGTATTGTTTGATGATTTTTAATAATTCCGGTTGATGTAATTGTTTTTCAACAAATTGAAGCTTTTTTCCATTGAGGTAGAAAACAGTGGCAGGTATTGACCCAGACCATGTTTTATCCACACGTGGCATCCAATAGTTCATCCGCTTCACATCATCGAGCAGATAAACATCGGCAGTAATTTTGTGTTTTGTAAGAAAGGGCAGTAATTCTGATTCGATTTCCCTGCGATTATCCAGAGAAATGAGTATCATTTTGAAATCCTTCCTGCTTTTAAGCGTGTTGTTAACAGCCATAAAATCAGGCAACTCTTCAACACATGGGCCACACCAAGTAGCCCAGAAATTGACAACATACAAAATATCTTCTCCGGGCTTGGAAATCAGTTTGTGATAATCCTCATATTTGATTACACCTTTAAATACACTATTATTGCTGATTTGCGCACTCAATAAAATTGGCAAAAACACCAATGAAGTAATGAAAATGGCTTTTGAAAAACTGTTGGGTATTTTGTTATGTTTCATAAATTTTTTCTTACAATCAAGTCATTAACCTCCCAAGTGCTCGAATTGTTCAGCAACTAAAATAACAAATAACCGATTTTTTGATTTTTTATAATAAAAACAGTATTAACATCAAAGCGGAGCATCTTATAAAAGACACTCCGCTAAAAAACAAGAAAATTAATCTCTATGTGTTACTATTCGATTCAATAACCACGAATAGCCTCAATTCCGGGCAACACGCGACCTTCAATTGCCTCGAGAAGAGCTCCACCGCCGGTTGAAACATACGACATTTTATCAGCTATTCCAAACTTATTCACGCAGGCAACCGAATCGCCACCACCTACCAGCGAAAATGCGCCGGCAGCAGTTGCTTCTACAATGGCATTGCCTACAGCCCGTGAGCCAGAAGTGAAGTTTTCGAATTCAAAAACTCCTGTTGGGCCATTCCATAGTATGGTTTTGGAAGCTTTAATTACTTCAGCAAAAAGCTTTTCTGTTTCAGGTCCGATATCCAAACCCTCCCATGCATCGGGAACTTCATCAACAGGGACAAACTTTGTATTGGCATCATTACTAAATGAATCAGCGATTTTGGCATCCAACGCCAGAACGATGTTCACTCCGTTCTCCCTGCCCTTCCTGAGTAATTCGAGAGCAAGGTCAAGTTTATCTACTTCGCATATTGAATTACCTATTTTACCGCCCATAGCTTTGGTAAATGTGTAAGTCATACCACCGGTAATAATCAGATTATCAACTTTAGTAAGCAGGTTTTCGATGATGTCAATTTTTGAAGATACCTTGGAACCTCCCATGATAGCAGTAAAAGGTCGGGCTGTGTCGGTCATAATCTTTTCAACAGCAAGCACTTCCTTTTCCATCAAATAACCAAACATTTTATTTTCAGCACTAAAATGTTTAGCAATAAGGGCTGTTGAAGCATGCGCCCTGTGTGCAGTACCGAAAGCATCATTCACATAACAATCTGCATAAGATGCCAATGTTGCAGTGAATTTCTTCTGACTTTCTTTCACAGCCTTTTTGGCTTCTTCTTTTTCCTGGTCAGTAGCAAATTCTCCTCGTGGTTTACCTTCTTCTTCGGCATAAAAACGAAGATTTTCGAGCAAGACTGCTTCACCCGGTTTAAGGGCGGCGATGAGTGCTGCTGTTTCATCACCGATACAATCGGCTGCAAATTTCACCTCAGTGCCGAGCAATTGTGCTACACGATCAACTATCACTTTCAAAGAATATTTCGGATCGGGATTTTTCTTGGGACGTCCCATGTGTGAAGCAATAATCAGACTGCCGCCATCGGCAAGAATCTTTTGAAGTGTTGGCATAGCCGCCCGTATGCGGTTGTCGTCGGTAATGTTGAGGTTTTCGTCAACTGGCACGTTAAAATCTACCCTGACAAACACTTTCTTACCGGCAAAATTAAATTGTTGAATTGTCTGCATAATATATATCAGTTTAAATGTTGAAGATTCTATTGAAATGAATTGCAATAAATTTGAGAATGTCCGAAGACAACATCTTTAATTCGTTGAGCATTCGTAATTTTTTTGGTATGCTACATTATGATGGCATCTTATTAGTTTCAATGAAGTATTGATTAACCTAACAGAGCTGTATACTGATCGGCAGTCAACAAAGTATCCAGTTCAGCGGCATTTGTTAATGCAATTTTTACAATCCAGCCTTCGCCATAGGGATCAGAGTTAATCAGTTCAGAATTATCTTCGAGTGCTGAATTAAACCCGATCACTTTTGCACTTACGGGCATAAAAACTTCTGAAGTTGTTTTCACAGCTTCCACTACACCAAAGAAATCGTCTTTGGCCAGTGTTTCGCCTTCAGTTTTCACTTGTACATAAATGATATCGCCCAATTCTTGCTGAGCATAATCTGTTATACCTACATAAGCTATGTCGCCTTCCACACGAATCCATTCGTGCTCTTTGGTGTATTTCAAATCGTTAGGGATATTCATATTTTTAAACTTTAAGTGGATTTTCATTCATATCTCAGCCTACACATCAATGGAAAATGATCCGAATGCCTTGCTTTATTGTCGAGTTTAAAATCGAGCAACTTGAAGGTTGGATCAAATAATATATGGTCGATACGGAACCGGAAAACGGATGCGTTATAAGTCCAGCCAAGCCCGGTACCTTTTTCAACAAAGGCATCTTTCAAATTTCCCCGTATTTTGGTATAAGCATAAGAGGCAGGAACATCATTAAAATCGCCCACTACCACCACCGGATAGGGTGAAGATTTAATACTGGCAGCAATAATATCAGCTTGTTGCGCTCTGACTGGATATGCTGCCCCCAGTTTTTTCGACAAATGCAGTGTGGTGCCCTTTATCAATTCCGCATCGAGTTCATATCTGAGCCTGTTAGCCATATTCACATCGCTTTCGGTTAATTTGTTGGTTTCAAGGTGACAATTATAAAGCCTGAACATTTTTCCGTTAAACTCTACATCAACATGTACTGTTGTGTTGTTGCTCGATTTGAACTCAAGAGTTTTACCATTTTTTAAAGGAAATTTCGAAAAGATGGCCACACCATAACTCGACCAGCCTGTTTCGACGATATACGAAATAAATCTGTATGGATATTTACTGAAAATCCTTAATACATCCTCCTCAGTTAGGTGTTCCTCGGTATCCCTGACTGAGAATTCCTGAATACACAAAATATCCGGATCCTTATCGAGCATGTACTGAATTACCGGATTTGGTTTATCAGGCTTATGTTTGGTCATCATATCGTTGGCATGTGTGTTGTAAGTGAGCAGGGTAAATGTCGCTGAATCTGCTGCTGCCAGTTCGGCTTTACTATCAAAATTAATTGGAAGAACGGTACGGCAGACATTAAAACTGAGAATTAGAGTTATCAGAGACAACAGTGCGATCCACTTCTTAAATATCAGCCAAAAAAACACAAAGAAGATGTTCATGGCAATGGTGAGAGGAATCACCAGGGAGAAAAATGCAGGAAACAGCAACTTTTCGGGGCTCACAACTGATGCTAACAGGCTGACAAGCATCATCCCCACTGCAAGCAGATTGATTGCCAGAAAAATAAATTTGATAATGTTTCTGCCGATATTCATCGATGGATGTAATGGTTTTTATTTTTTGCCCTGATCAAACAGTTTACGCTTTTCTTCTCCAGACAGGCTGCCATACCCTGAAGTTTTGATTTTGTCTAATATGCGGTCAATTTCAGCCAAATTGCCGGCTTTGTGCATATTATACTCCTGGTCGTTCATCTTCTTGTTTCCTGCAGATTTCTTTACTTTGAGCCTGCGTGGCTTCAATAAAGTTGAGAATGCGTCCATCAGCCTGTTGAATCCACGTGTATTATCTTTTCCGTGTCGCAAAGATACAATAAAAATATAACCATACAAAGCGCCTCCGAGATGTGCAATTTCGCCACCGGCATTAGAAGATGTGATGCCAAAAAAGCTTATCAACACAACTGCGATGGCGATGAATTTGAGTTTGACATTTCCAATCAGCAAAAAACGCATTTCGAGATTGGGCGAATTCAGCGCGACTGCCAGAATGATGGCAGTAATGGAACCTGATGCCCCCATAAGCAATCCGGTGCTTTGCATGAAAAGTGGAAAAATATTGTAAGCAATGATGTAAAGCAATCCTCCTGCAAGACCGCCAATAACATACAATCCAAAAAGTTGCTTTTCAGAAAAATACATTAAAAACAATTTACCAAACCAGTAAAGTGCAAACATATTAAACAGAATATGAAAAAAATCCTGATGCAGAAACATATATGTAAGCAGCGACCAAGGTTGATGCAGGATTAATATCGGCTCAGATGGCAAAGCCAGCAAACCGAACAGGAAGGATCCATCGATGGTAAGAAGTTTTAACAAAACCACAATTATCTGCAAAAACAGGTATAAGGCTATATTCAGATATATCAGCCTGACAGAGGCATTTCCCTGCAAATAAGTCTGTTTGATATTTTCCAACAATTTCATATCATTGAAATTTAAATCTGTTCTTCTTCCAGATAAGAATCATTATCGCCCCGAAAATCATACCTCCGAGGTGTGCAAAATGTGCAATACTGTCGCCCGAAAAATTCGCAACACCCAAAAATAGTTCAGCAACTCCATATATTATAACAAAAATTCGGGCTTTGATAGGAACAGGAAAAAAAAGCATCATCAGTTTCACATCGGGAAATAACCATCCGAAGGCCAGCAACAGACCAAAAACAGAGCCGGATGCACCCACGGTTACAGGAAGGTTTAAGAAAATTCTTTTCAATTCCATGATATCAGCTGCTCTGAACACCGAATAGTCGGGAATGTTAAAATAACTGCTAAGGAACTTTTGCGACGATGCCAGTACTTCCCCCGAATTGGCCGCAATGGCTTCATTCATATTCTGAATAACTGAATGAAACTCTATAGTCCAGAACAACTGCTGAACAATACCTGCACCTATTCCCGTAATCATATAATAGATGAGGAAGCGTTTGGGACCCCATAAATTCTCAAGTACACCCCCAAACATATAAAGCGCAAACATATTAAAAAAGATATGCCCAAATCCGCCGTGCATGAACATGTATGTGATCAGTTGCACCAGATTAAATTTCTCCGAAGCCCAATAATGCATTCCGAGTATGTCGGTAAGGTTGACATCAATACCCCATCTGCCCAGAAAGCCCGGAGCTACTTCGGTAGCGAGCCACATAATGAGATTAATAGCAATGAGATTTTTGACTATTGGAGGGATATTGCTGAGGAAACCCGACCTGTATGAGTTCATTATTGTTGGTTTTAAAGAAAAATTAGATTACAAAAATACGCAAAATATCCCCAAAAAGATGTTTTCTAACATATTTTTGCAGAAAGTAAAAAAAAATGTATTATTTTTTCTCCAAATAGTTTGTTTTTTAAATTCATTCCATTACATTTGCCTGCTGATAAACGAAATTTCTTGTGTCTAATCCGTTAAATTATTTTAAATTATGAACAAAGCTGAATTAATAAACGCTATTGCTGCAGAAGCAGGTTTGAGCAAAGTAGATGCTAAAAAAGCACTCGATGCAACTGTAAAAGTTATTTCCGATGCACTTGTTGCAGGAGACAAAGTTAGTTTGATTGGTTTCGGTACTTTCTCTGTTGCAGAACGTACTGCCCGCCAGGGTATCAACCCCAAAACCAAACAATCTATCAAAATTGAAGCTAAGAAAGTTGCTAAGTTTAAAGCAGGTGCCGAACTTTCTGCCGCTGTTAACTAATCAGTCTTTTTTTTACCTACCAGGAAAGGAATATGGCATCATATTCCTTTTTTCTTTTTGTTCAAAAATTAAATCCGTTATTAGTCAACATGCATATTTTTTATCGTCAACCAAAAACAGTAATTTAAATATGCAGGTAACCAACAACTAATATACTCCTGTTTAAATTACAAGCATGCTATGAAGCAGGTTATCGGTTTCATCCATCCATCCGACGCCCGAAAAACCGGGTTGTGAGTGCTAAGTTAAACTTTTTTACCATATGTTATCGAACTATTTAACTTTCATCGCTAATATTTTTCATAACTTTGCGGTTGAATAGAATATTAAAACATATTGAGGCACATTTTTTGAAGCCTTTTTGCGATTTTCAATATTAACAATTCATCCATTCTAAACAATTGTATATGAAACGTATTGTCCCACTCATTCTGAGTTTCTTCGTTACTTTGGGCATGATGTCACAAACTCCAGCCATTACTTTCGAAAAAAGCACCCACGATTTTGGAAAAATCAAAGAACAGGATGGCTTAGCCAATTATAGTTTCACTTTCAAAAATACAGGTGATACTCCGCTGGTTATTAACAGAGTACACGCTACCTGTGGTTGTACTACACCCAACTGGACCAAAGAGCCAATCTTACCCGGAAAATCAGGTACGATTACAGCTTCGTTCAACCCTGCAGGTCGTCCCGGTCCGTTTATTAAAACTATTTCGGTATTTAGCAATGCCGGCCCCAATCCTGTTACCCTTTCGATTAAGGGAGATGTGATACCCAGACCAGCCGTATCGAGAGAATAATATACATGAAATCCGGAAAGCATCATCCCGAAAATGACCCACAGTATAAGGGATTAACAGTAAATGAAGGAGTCGAACAGGCTCCTTCAGTCAATCCATACGAAAAAAGGGCAAAGTATAAACGCCGCCGACATAGTTCTTCGGAATATGTAGAAGGCATCTTGCGCAGCGATATTTCCATGTTAAGCAAGGCAGTTACTTTGGTTGAAAGTTCTTTGACAGAAGACCAGTTGATAGCTCAGGAAGTGATTACTGCGTGTTTGCCTTATGCAGGCAATTCAGTTCGGATAGGGATCACGGGAGTACCAGGAGCAGGAAAAAGCACCTTTATCGAAGCTTTGGGGATGCATCTTATCCGAGCAAGTTGCAAATTAGCTGTACTGGCTATTGACCCGAGCAGCGAAAGGAGTAAAGGCAGCATTTTGGGCGATAAAACCCGAATGGAAGAGTTATCAGTGGCAACCAATGCCTTTATCAGGCCTTCACCTTCAGCTGGTTCGCTTGGTGGTGTAGCACGCAAGACCAGAGAGAGTATTGTGTTGTGTGAAGCTGCTGGATTCAATATTATTTTTGTGGAAACAGTAGGTGTGGGACAATCGGAAACTGCGGTACATTCGATGGTCGATTTTTTCTTGTTACTGCAACTTGCCGGAACGGGCGATGAGCTTCAGGGCATAAAAAGAGGTATTATGGAGATGGCCGACGGAATTGCAATTAACAAATGTGACGGCAATAATATTGAAAGATCGATGTTAGCCAAAGCCCAGTTTCAGAGCGCGTTACATTTATTCCCTACTTCTGATTCCTGTTGGACACCTGAAGTAATTCCATGTTCATCCATTGATAAAAATGGCATTCCCGAAATTTGGGAGATGATTATGAGGTATATACATTTCGTTAGGGATAATCAATATTTTGATGTAAAAAGAAATCAGCAGTCGAAATACTGGATGTATGAAAGCATCAATGAGTATTTGAGGACAAGCTTCTACCACAACGCTGAAATTCAAACAATGATTCCACACATCGAAAGGAAAATTCTGAACAACGAAATGAGCTCCTTTATAGGTGCTAAAACTTTACTCGATGTGTATAATAGAGAAAGGCGGAAATGAACTTCCGCCTTTCTTTGCTTATCTCTGATTTTTCAGTTTACATCATCAAAGCATCCGCCACATCATTTGCGACCTTGGTTCCTTTAAGCTCCTCTACCAGTTTCAGTGCAAATTGTAGTGCTACACCTGGTCCTTTTGCTGTAAAAATATTTCCCGATCGAACTACTTTATCGGCAGAAACTGTAGCACCACTGAGCAGATGTTCGAAACCAGGATAGCAAATTGCCTCTTGTCCCTTCAACAATCCCATTTTGCCGAGTATTGAAGGCGCAGCACAAATGGCTGCCACTTTGCCTCCTTTGGCAACTTGCGCTGAAATCAGCGATTTTAATCCGGCATGATTGTCTAAATTAGAGGTGCCGGGCATACCCCCCGGCAAATAAATCAGAAAATCGCCATCGAAACTCAATTCAGCAAATGTTGTGTCGGCAAGAACACAAACACCGTGAGCACCACACACTTCCAAATCTTCTGTGATAGAAACTGTGACCAAATCAATTCCTGCACGACGGAATATATCCATCGGCACAACGGCTTCCATTTCCTCGAAGCCTTCAGCTAAAAAAAGGTAGATTTTCATGTTATTTTAAATTGAAATTATAAGTAATTGTTCCTTCAACTACCTCCTCTCCCTGAGTAAAACGAGTACTTAGAGCGGCTTGTCGAGCAGCCCTGATTAATTCGTTTGTAGCCCCTTTCCCTTTATAAAAAACAGCACTGGTTACTTTTCCTGATTTTTCAACTCTGATTCTTAATGTAATTTCGCCACTCTGATCTTCTGTATATTCTGGCTTAACCAGTTCTCCCGAGATATTTCTTCCTCTAAGCGACCAGCTATTCCCGCCTGAAATCCCTTGTCCAACAGGATTTCCGGCGGTATTCGGCGACTGGGTACTTCCTGAACCAGTATTGGCACCAGCTCCAAAAGAACCACCGATCAGATCATCTGCCTGCCTGCTTGCCTGTAGCTCTTTCCTTAACTGTTCATCCCTGCTTGGTTCAGGTTTAGGGTCATTCCTGGGTGGTGTTACCGGTTCTGTTGGTTTGGCTGTTTGGGGTTTTGTTTTAGCATCAGGGATAACCACTGATTTGTCTTTTTGAGTGATAAGTTCGTCGGACTTTTCCTTTTCCCTTACAGGAGGAGGTGATTCAGCTACCGGAGTATTTTCGGTCTGTTGATTGCCAACTCCATCGGCTAATTCGCCGAAGCTGATCATTACGCCTTCTTCCTCCTCGTTTTTTAATCCGGGGAGAAAAACCAGAAACAGAATCAGAAGTATGATAAGTGCGCTGATTGCTGTTCCGATGTAGGCATATTTTTCCGATTTTTTCATTTACTGGCTCAATGATTTTGTTGCAATCACTAATTTCAATTTGTTTTTATTGGCAATATCGAGAACTCTAACAACCTCTTTATAAGCAATTTCCTGATCGGCATGCAACGCAATGGAAGTTGTGGAATCGGTAGCCACCAGATCAAGGATATAGGATTCGAGCAATTCCGGAGCAATTTGTACCGGTGCTGTATTACCTTTGGCAACGAAATAACGGCCCTCCCCGTCGATGGATACTTTCGCAATAACCGATTTCGTAGAAGTACGCGCACCGCTTTCGGGAAGATTCAGTTTAATATCGTTGGGCGACGACATGGTGGAGGCCATGATAAAAAACAGGAGCAGGAGAAACACAATATCGGTCATCGACGACATCGAGAACCCGGCTTCAACCTTTATTCTTTTCTTGAGTGACATGTTTTGGTTCGTTTACATTATTATTACCAGTAAACCATTTTAAGCTGGTTCATTCAGTAAATCTAAAAATTCCATGGTTCTGGCCTCGAGTTTTCTCACCACTGAATCAACTCTGGAAACTAAATAGTTGTAGCCAAAATAAGCAATAATACCCACAATGAGACCTGCGATTGTGGTTACCATGGCCTGATACATTCCTACCGACAAGTCGGCCAATTGTATGGTTCCCTGATTATTCAGCGACATATTGTAAAAAGTAGTTACCATCCCTGTCACTGTACCGAGAAAACCGAGCATAGGAGCTCCGCCCGAAATCGAAGCCATGATAACCAGGCCCTTTTCCAGATTAGCTATTTCAAGATTACCCACATTTTCGATGGCTATTAACACATCGCTCATAGGCCGTCCAAGTCGACTGATTCCTTTTTCAACCATTCTGGCTGTTGGGTTATTGGTTTCGCGGCAAAGTCTTATTGCCGATTCTATTTTACCTTCGAGAATATAGTCCTTGATCCTGTTCATAAACGATTTATCTTCTTCCAATGCCTGCTTAAGTGTAACGAGTCTTTCGATAAACATATAAATGGCAAAAGCAAGCATAATTGCCAGAATAATAACAATAGGGCCGCCATAGGTAGCCATTTTCCACAAGTTCATTTTTTCTACTATCGGTGCCATTTCCTGCACATTCGGGGTTTGTAGCAATACAAGCATTAAGTGATTCATATTTTTTATTTCTGTTATTTTAATAAACCCTTATACAACTGAATTGTTTTCTCGATACCAAAATACAATGCTTCAGAGATGAGTGCATGTCCGATAGAGACTTCATCAATGGAGGGTATTTTTCGGACAAGGAACCCGAGATTTTCAAGGCTCAAATCATGTCCTGCATTTAAATCCAATCCACAATTGGCAGCAACTGCAGCGGCATTTACAAAGTCGGCCACAGCATGTTCAGGATTCAACTTATATGCCGAAGCATAAGGTTCGGTGTATAGTTCTACCCTGTGGGCACCGGCTTTTGCGGCATATTCAATCACTTTGAAATCAGTTCCGGTAAAAATTGATACGCGAACATTTTGCGTCCTAAGTTCCTTAACAATTTCAGTTAAAAATTGAAGATGCTTAACCGTATCCCAACCTGTATGGGAAGTGAGAGCATCCGGTGGATCGGGAACCAGTGTAACCTGATGGGGTTTTACCTTTAACACAAGCCCCATAAATTTATCAGAGGGGTAACCTTCAATATTGAGTTCAGTAGTTACAACTTCTTTTAAATCAATCACATCGCGATACCTGATATGTCTTTCGTCGGGGCGTGGATGCACTGTAATACCATCAGCGCCAAAGTGTTCGCAATCGATTGCGAATTTCACCACTTCCGGAAGATTGCCACCACGAGCATTACGGATGGTGGCTACTTTGTTGATATTTACACTAAGTTTTGTCACAACATTTTAAAAAATTTGCAGATTTGGCATTTTAATGTTTCCTTTGCAAACAGTTTATTTCCCTGATGTTTTTATTACGCACAAAAATAGCGTAAAAAACCGAACAAAAAAAATATGACTTTAGCAATCTTCGGCAACACATTTCGCCCGGCTATATTGCCCATTGTCAATATGGTGTTTCAATTTTTTAACACCAGAGGCGTTCAACTGCTACTCGATCAAGAACTCCATGAATACTTCAGAAATAACGGCAACTGCGGCGATTGCAATTATCATATTATTGATAATGACCAATTTGAAGCCGATATTGCGCTAAGCATCGGAGGCGATGGAACCTTTCTGCACACAGCGGCCCGAATAGGTTCAAAAAGCATACCGATTTTGGGAATTAATATTGGCAGGCTTGGATTTCTCGCAGATGTTTCGGGTGATGAGCTATTATCAGCAATGGAAGCAATACTATCTGATCAGTTATCCATTAGCAGCCATACTTTGTTACAAGTCTCAGTATCCGACTGCCGGCATATAAAATACCCATGTGTACTTAATGATGTCTCAATTTTAAAGCAAGACAGCTCATCGATGGTCTCCATCAACACATATTTGAATAATGAGGCAATACACACTTACCATGCAGATGGGCTAATAATATCGACACCCACAGGGTCAACAGCTTATTCGATGAGTGTGGGAGGACCGCTTATTGCCCCGCAAACCGGATGTATTCTATTATCTCCCGTGGCATCTCACAGCCTGACAGTTAGACCTCTTGTGATACCCGATGATTGGGTAATCGATCTTGAGGTAGCTACCCGAAGCGGATGTTTTCAGCTTTCACTTGATGGACGAACCATGGTACTCGACCAGGGATTAAAAATCCGGATTTCGAAGGCTGATTATTGCATTCAGGTAGCTAAGCAGATGAACCATACTTTTTTTGATTCGCTGAAGGGCAAACTAATGTGGGGACTCGACAAAAGGAATTAGCAATAAATGAGGTCAATATAAATGGAATACGAACCTATTGGTGTGACATCCGGTCCTATCGGTATTTTTGATTCGGGGTATGGTGGGCTAACCATTTTGGAAGAAATCAGGAAGTTGTTACCTGAATACAGTTATATCTACCTCGGCGACAATGCACGAACACCCTACGGTACACGCTCGTTTGAGGTTGTATATCAATACACGCTCGAATGTGTTGAAAAGTTATTTGAGATGGGTTGTCATCTGGTTGTTTTAGCCTGTAACACAGCATCAGCAAAAGCATTACGAACAATTCAGCAAAAAGATTTACCGCGAATTGATCCCAACCGGAGGGTGTTGGGCGTTATTCGTCCCACTGTTGAAGCTTTGGAACAATTTTCAGAAAACAAACATATTGGAATACTTGCCACGCCCGGAACCATTCAATCTGAATCCTACCCCATTGAGATTCGGAAACTATACAAAGGTTATCAGATTAGCTCTGAAGCTTGTCCCATGTGGGTTCCGCTGATTGAAAACAATGAACATAACTCAGCAGGAGCCGATTACTTTGTAAAGCATAATCTTGACCATTTACTTGCTACCGATCCTGAAATCGACAGTATTATCTTAGCCTGTACCCATTATCCACTGCTATTACCAAAAATCAAATCACATTTGCCAACACATATCCGAATCATCTCACAGGGAGCTATTGTTGCAGCTAGTCTTAAAGACTATCTTTCCCGGCATCCAGAAATGAACGTCAAATGTCAGAAAAATGGTGAAGTTACATTTTTCAGCACCGAATCTGCTGAAAAATTCAAACACTCGGCCTTCATCTTCCTTCAGGAAGACATAAATGCAATCAATATCAGAATTTAAGCGCAGTATTTTCCTACTGTTCGTAAGCAGCCTTGTGCTTCAATCACCGGCAGGATTTGCATCATTGCGCAGCTGCGTGAAAGGGTGGAAATAGTCATACGAAGAGGTAAAGATGCAAAAAAGCTCCCGGCTACATTTCTGTAATCGGGAGCCTTTAAAAAACGGCGGCTATCTACTCTCCCACTGTTACGCAGTACCATCGACGTGACCGGGCTTAACTTCTCTGTTCGGAATGGGAAGAGGTGGAACCCCGGTGCTTTAACCACCTGAATCTCTTTATTTCAGCGCTAAACGGGAAGAAGGAAGCGGTAAGCCTTTATGCTTACTGTTTGCTGCTTGCTGTTTTACTGCTGTATTGAATTGACTTATTGAAAAAGAAGAGTGCCAGTTGAAGTATCCG